>CAZNXR010000332.1:0-3254 GCA_964576815.1 uncultured Caulobacterales bacterium
GCCGACTTGCTCGTTGAAGCGGCGATCTGGTTGACGCCCGCGCTCGTCGCCTTTGCGCTTGCGCCGCGTCTATCAAGGGTGATCGCGCCCAGCAGCGCGCCTGAGACGTTGAAGTTCGACATCAGCGTTCAAGACCTCATCTCCGCCGGGACATTCCTGATCGGCCTGTTCTATCTTCTGCGACTGGCGCCTGAGCTGATCGCCGCCATCCTTGACATTGTCGGCCAACTTGTCGTCCGCGATGACAATGCGCCTCTAACGGTCCAATTGTTCCAGTGGGAGCGGCTTTTTGCGGCCGCGATGACCTTAGCTGCGGCCCTGTTACTGACTTTCAGGCCGCGCGAAATCGGGCGCCTGGTTTCTTCGCTGCGCCACGCTGGATTGCCGAAGGTCGAGCAGGCTGATTGATCGGGATTTCAGGAATCGTCGTCATCCGAGGGTTCGCCTTCTGGCGCGGAACCCGGGATCGACGCTCCCGTCCGCGCCCAAAAATGGGCCCCGGGTTCGTCGCTTCGTGATGCCCCGGAGCGGCGGGGTCAGGCGGGACAAGGCCCTTCCGCCCTCCCGCCCGCCCAATCCTTCACAACAACGCGCGCGTCAGCGCTTTCCGAAGAGGCCGCTGAGACCCTTCATGGCGAGTTCGGCGATATTGTCGTCGATGCGTCCGTCGCCGTCCGTATCGACCCATTTGAGCAGGCCTGAGAGCTCCTGCGGCGCCGAGGCTTCGGCCTGGCGGCTTTCGGTTTTCACAAGCTGCGCCAGCGCGCCGGCGTCGAGGCCCTTTTCGCGTTTGGCCTGGCCGAGGCCGGCAAGAATGGCCGGCGCCGCCATGGCGAGCAGCTTGGCGATCTGGTCAGGATCGGCGCCTGCCGCCTTGGCGAGGGTTTCCTGCGCCGCTCCCTGCTTGCCGCCGAGAATATGGCCGAGAATGGCGCGGCCGTCGGTCATCACGTCTTCGTCCGCCGCGCGGTCGGGATTGCGGAGGAGGCTGCCGTCATGCTTTGCCAGCGCCTTCGCCAGCGCTTCGGCGCCGCCTGGCCTTTCGACGTTTTTCTTGAGGCCGTTCATCAGCATCGCCGTCGCCATCGGCATCAACGCGGCGATCGCGCCTTCGTTGAGGCCGGTTTTTGCCGACGCATTGCGCGTCATCTGGCTGAAGGCGGCTTTGCCGAGTTCTTCGATCAGGGACATGGGATTTCCTTCGTCGCTCCCCCTAGGAGCAGATTATCGGGACGGGGTGTCCCGGAAGAACCGATGCGGAAAAAGTAAGGCGTCGGCAAGCCTTGCCGTGATCTCGCCGCCCTTTACGACCCGAAAAGCCCTCTGCTATAGCGCGCCATGGAGCGTCGGCCCCAATCTTCAAAGGGCGCAAAACCCAAAAAGCGCGCGCCGGTCGATCAGGCGACGACGGCGCTGGGCAAGGTCGCGGAAAAGCGCGGGCTTAAAGTCCAACCATCGAAAAATGAACAAGGCGCAGCCGGTCAGCGCGAGATGCGCGTCAATGTGAAGACCGCCAAGGGCCGCAAGGTCTCCTCAACGCTCTGGCTCGACCGGCAGCTGAACGACCCTTACGTCGCGCGCGCCAAGGCCGAAGGATATCGCAGCCGCGCCGCCTACAAGCTGAAAGAGCTCGACGAGAAATTCGGGCTCCTCAAAAAGGGCGCGCGCGTCGTCGATCTCGGCTGCGCGCCGGGCGGCTGGCTGCAGGTCGCGGCGGAAAGGGGGGCGGGACGCGTCGTGGGCGTCGACTATCTTCCCATGCCGCATGTTCCTGGGACGGATCATCTGGAGCTTGATTTTCTCGACGACGCGGCGCCGGGCAAGCTGAAGGCGCTCCTCGGCGGCGAGGCTGACCTCGTCCTCTCCGACATGGCCGCGCCGACGACCGGCCACAAGGCGACGGATCACCTCCGCATCATGGCGCTCGCGGACGCCGCGCTTGATTTCGCCGAGGACGTGCTGGCGCCGGGCGGGGCTTTCGTCGGCAAAGTCTTCCAGGGCGGCGCGGAGAGCGACCTGCTCGCGCGCCTGAAGAAAAATTTCGCGACGGTCAAACACGCCAAGCCGCGCGCCAGCCGCGCCGATTCGGCGGAGATGTATGTCGTCGCGCTAGGGTTTAAGGGGAAGGAGAAAGTCTGATGAACAAGCTCATGCTGCTTGCCGCCGCCGCTGCGCTTTTCGCCGGCTGCGCGTCGAAAGAGACGCCCGACGGAACCGCGCAATACAAGTCGCTGCCTGCGCCGACGCCCGAAGGCGTCGCGACGAAGATCGCGGCGTCATCCGACGGCCAGAACGTCACGGTGAAAAAGGGGACAAAGCTTGCGGTCGAACTCGTCGGCACGCCGACGGCGGGCTATCTCTGGCGCGTTTCGGAAAAGCCGGCGTTCCTAGAAGCGGCGGGCGAATATGGCGGGCCGACATCCTCCGCGCAGCTTGAGCCGGGCTTTGCCGGCGGCAATCACTGGGAGGCGTTCCTGTTCAACGTCACCGGAACCGGCGAGGGCGAACTGCGCTTTCAACAGGGCCGTGCGTGGGAAGAGGGGCCGGACGCCCACGGTGCGGCGTTTTCCGTTTATGTATTCGCTGAGGAGTAGGCCGATCCATGCAGGTGCGTGAGGCGCTGACTTTCGACGACGTGCTGCTGGAGCCTGGCGCGTCCGAGGTGATGCCTTCGCAGGTATCGACGAGAGCGCGCCTGACGCGCGGCGTCACGCTCAACATTCCGATCCTTTCCGCCGCGATGGATACGGTGACGGAAGCCGCGATGGCGATCGCTATGGCGCAGAACGGCGGCATCGGCGTCCTTCACCGCAATCTGTCGGTCGCCGAGCAGGCCGAGCATGTCCGGCGCGTCAAGCGGTTTGAAAGCGGCATGGTCGTCAATCCGCTGACGCTGAACCCCGACGCCACGCTCGACGAAGCGTGGAAGATCATGGACGAGCGCAAGATCTCCGGGTTTCCGGTCATCGAAAAGGACGGGAAGCTCGTCGGCATCCTGACGAACCGCGACATGCGCTTTGCAAGCGACCCGAAGCAGAAGGTTTCGGCGCTGATGACGAAGGAAAACCTCGTCACCGTCGGCGCGCATGCTAGCCGGGAAGAGATCACGCGGCTCCTTCAACAGCACAAGATCGAGCGCCTGATCGTCGTCGATGACGCCTATCGCTGCGTCGGTCTCGTCACGGTGAAAGACATCGAGAAGGCGCAGAAATATCCGAACGCCGCGAAGGACGCCGAAGGGCGCCTGCGCGTTG
>CAZNXR010000333.1:0-3235 GCA_964576815.1 uncultured Caulobacterales bacterium
TGGCCGCCGCACATAACCCCGTCGCCCCGGACGCCGAAGGCGATCCGGGGTCCACGCCTCCCCACGCGCCGAGGATGGACCCCGGGTTCGCGACTGCGTCGCGCCCCGGGGTGACGGAGCGGGGTGATGGAGAAGACCCTGGCGCCCTTGCGGAGGCTTCCGACGCGGGCCAAGGACTGGCGGCATGGACGCGCTCTTTTCCACTTTCCTGACGGCGTTAGTCACGCTGTTTATCGTCATCGATCCGATCCTTGTCACGCCGATCTTCGCGACGCTGACGAAGGACGAGACGCCGCGGGCGCGCCTCCGGATCGCGTTCATGGCGGCGCTTTATTCGATCGTCATTCTCGCGGCCTTCGGTTTTGTCGGAAACACGGTCCTGTCGCACATGGGCGTCGATCTCGCTGCCTTCCGCGCCGCGATGGGCATCATCTTGTTCTTCATGGGGTTCCGGATGTTCTTCGATCCGGAAAGCGAGACGCAGGCGAAGACGCCCGGCCCCAAAGCCTCAGCGCGCGACCAGATCGCGTTCTTTCCCCTTGCGATCCCGATGCTCGCCGGACCCGGCGCAATCGCCACAATCATGCTGCTGATGGGCCCGGGCGCGAGCCTTGTTCAGAAGGGGTCGGCGCTGGCCGCGTCGGCGATCGTGCTGGCGATAGGCGTGCTGATGATGGCGTTCGCGAGCCGCATCGGCGACGCGCTCGGCCGAACCGGCATGAACGCGATCACGCGCATTCTCGGCATGCTGCTGATGGCGCTGGCGACGCAATATGTGTTCGACGGCGTGCGCGTCGGCGTCCTTGGCGCCTCCGTCGAAGAGGCCTCAGCCGCGCACTGATTTGCGCGGGTCGCCGTCGCCGCCGCGCCCGATCGAGGCGTAGCGAAACCCCTGTTCCGCCATATGCGCCGGACGATAGACATTGCGCAGGTCGATGAAGACCGGCGCCTTCAGGAGGTCCTTCACGCGCTTCAGGTCGAGGGCGCGAAACTCGTCCCACTCGGTCAGTAGAACGGCGGCGTCCGCGCCGTCCATCGCATGATAGGGGCCGTCGCAATAGACGACGTCCTGAAGGTGCCGCGCGGCCTCTTCCATGCCGGCGGGATCGAACGCCCGCACCGTCGCGCCGGCCGCCTGCAGCGCCGGGACAAGATCGAGCGACGGGCTGTCGCGCATATCGTCGGTGTTCGGCTTGAAGGTCAGCCCCAGGACCGCGATCGTCTTTCCACGGACGGATCCGGCGCAGGCGGCGATGACGCGCTCGGCCATCTGCTTCTTTCTGCGGGCGTTGATTTCGACCACGGCCTCGACGATGCGCGTCGGCGCGCCGACCTGCTGCGCCGTCATGACGAGGGCGAGGGTGTCCTTGGGAAAGCACGAGCCGCCATAGCCGGGTCCGGCGTGCAGGAATTTCGCGCCGATGCGTCCGTCAAGGCCGATGCCGCGGGCGACTTCCTGGACGTTTGCGCCGACTTTCTCGCAGAGGTCCGCCATCTCGTTGATGAAGGTGATCTTGGTCGCGAGGAATGCGTTCGCCGCGTATTTGATGAGCTCAGACGTCGCCCGGTTGGTGAAGACGATCGGCGTCTCGTTGATGAAGAGCGGGCGGTACAGCTCGCGCATCACCTCGCGCGCGCGGTCGTCTTCGGCGCCGACGACGATGCGATCGGGGCGCTTGAAGTCCTCGATCGCCGCGCCTTCGCGCAGGAATTCAGGATTTGAAACGACGGAAAAGTCAGCATCCGGACGAACGCGCCGGATGATCGTCTCGACCTCGGCGCCGGTGCCGACCGGCACCGTCGATTTCGTGATGACGACGGTGTAGCCGTTGATCGCCTTGGCGATCTCCTCCGCCGCCGCATAAACGTAAGTGAGGTCGGCGTGGCCGTCGCCGCGGCGCGTCGGGGTGCCGACGGCGATGAAAACGGCGTCGGCCTCCGGCGTCGCGGTCACGAGGTCGGTCGTGAAAGAAAGCCGCCCGGCGGCGACGTTCTCGGCGACAAGCGCATCGAGGCCCGGCTCGAAGATCGGGATTTCGCCCCGCTCCAGCCGCTCGATCTTCGAGGCGTCCTTGTCGATGCAAATGACGTCGTGGCCGAAATGCGCAAAACACGCCCCGGAGACGAGCCCGACATAGCCGGTGCCGACGATCGCTACGCGCATTGATGCTCCCCGTCCGGCCTCCGCCGGCGCTTGATGAGATTACGCCTGAAGACGCCGCGCCGCAGCGCCGCGCCCCTTTGCCCTAGCGCAAATCGCAAGAAATCGGAATCGGCGATTTGCGCTAGTCTTTTGTTTGGTCGCGTGATTGCGCAAAAAACCGGTGACCACTTTTTGCATCACGCTCTAATGGGCGTTCTTTGGAAAGAGCACCGCGGCGAAGGTGAGAACCATGATCTTGAAGTCGAACCACAAGGACCAGTTGTCGATGTATTCAAGATCGAAGCGCACGCGCTCAGCCATGTGTTCGCGCTCCGAGGTTTCGCCGCGCCAGCCGTTCACCTGCGCCCAGCCGGTCATGCCGGGCTTCATCTTGTGACGGCCGGAGTAATTCTGGACGGTCTGCGCATATTGGTGGTTATGGGCGAGCGCGTGGGGTCGCGGGCCGACCAGCGACATGTCGCCTTTGAGCACGTTGAGAATCTGCGGCAGCTCGTCGAGGCTGTAGCGGCGCAGGAAAGCGCCGAGCTTCGTCACCCGCGGATCGTGCTGCTTGGCCTGAATGACCGTGTCGCCGTCCTCGGCGACGGTCATGGTGCGGAACTTGTAGATCCGGAAGACCTTGTGATTGAACCCGTGGCGCTGCTGCGTGAAGAGGATCGGCCCCTTGCCTTCGAGCGTGATGGCGATCGCGATCGCCAGCATCAGCGGCGAGAGCAAAAGGAACGCAGGCACGCCGACGACATAATCCTCAATGGTCTTGAGGACGCCGCCCCAGCCTTCGAGCGGGCGGCGATAAAGCGTCAGCATCGGCGCGCCGCCGATGCGCACGACTTCGCCGCCATGGTGATCGAGCCAATGGATGTTCGGGCAGATCGCCAGCGTCACCGGCAGCAGCGCCAGACGGTTGATGAGGGCCGTCATCGCTTCCTTCGAGGATCGCGGCAGCGCGATGACGATGTCGTCGATCTGCCCGTTGCGGGCGGCGATTTCGAGGTCCTGCAGATTGCCGGCAAGGCGCATGCCCGCCTCCGCCTCTTCAGGGCCGGCGGAAAAAATGCCGACGATCGAAGC
>CAZNXR010000334.1:0-3232 GCA_964576815.1 uncultured Caulobacterales bacterium
CGCATCAGCGCTTCAAGCTCGGCAAGGCGCTGCGGCGCGACGGCGGGCTGCGCCGCCTTGCGCTGGATGTCGTGGATCGGCGGGTCCTTGGCGATGAACATCGTCGGGTTGAAGTCAGGCGACTGGTCGCCGATGACGATGTTTCGCTCAGACGAGAAATCCAGGTGATTGGTGTCGATCGCAAAGATGTCTTCGTGCCGGGTCACCGACCAGAACGGCCCGGAGGGTCCTGTCTTTGAATAGTGCACCGGCGCTTCGTTGCGCAGGCGCCGGAATATCGTGTGATGCGCCCCGGTCTGGAAATATTCCGAGCGGCTCGGATCGAGGTCTTCGAGCGCCATGCTAATCGGGCAGGCGCGGGTCGGCGCGGTCGCTTCGGAGGCCATTTGGCTCCTCCACCGGTGGCGACCGAGCGTCTAGCACGCCGGCGCGGCGCCTGCATGCAGGTTATTCGGCCGCCGCCGCCGCGCGTTCGCCGGTTCCGGCGCTCTGCGGGGCGGCGGCAGCCTCGTAGATGCGCCAGGACCAGAACCGGTTGCTGCCTTCGCGGTTTGCGCGCCGCCAGCCGCGCGCGCGCAGGCGTTTGTCGAGCATCCAGTTGAAATAACCATGCGCGCAGAGGAGCACGTCGCCATGCGCCGTCTCGCGCGTCAGGCGCTCAATCGCCTGATCGACCCGGCCCCACGCCTCGGCATGCGTCTCAACCCCGCCCGGCGCGAAGCCGAACACCCAGAACATGCGGCTGATGACGCCCCATTGACCGGGAGAAAGTTTCAGAACCGGCACCGGCGGGGGCGGCAGCGGCGCCTCGACGAACAAGGGATCGGCCGGCACCTCGCGCCCGCCGCGCGTCGCCTGGCGCGCCGTCTCGATGGCGCGCGGCAGCGTCGAGGAGAGAACCGTCTTCGCTCCCGACGCAAGGTCGATAAGACTCTGCGGCGGCCGCTCGTCGGGATGCAGGCCGCTCGCGTCATATTGCGCCCACCAGTCGCCATAGGCGGCGGCGCTGATGCGCACGTCGCGCGACAAGTTGGGGCGGCCGTGCCGCGCGGTGATGATTCGACCCGGCATGAGAATTCGCTGAGCGCTCCGGCGGGCCTTATCGCGCGGTTTTCACGCCTCCATCAAGGCCGCCACATGCGCGGCCGTCGAGCGGGCGAGCGCACTGAGGTCATAGCCGCCCTCAAGCAGCGAAACGACCCGGCCGCCGCAACAGGCGCGCGCGACGCCGAGAAGTTCGCGTGTCACCCAGTCGAAGTCCGCTTCGGTCAGCGACAGCCCGCCGAGCGGATCGGCGCGGTGCGCATCAAAGCCTGCGGAGATGACAAGAAAATCGGGCCGGAAACCGGAAAGCGCCGGCAACAGCCTATCGCCCCAGGCGCGGCGGAACGCATCCCCGTCCGATCCCGTCTTCAGGGCAACGTTGGCGACATTGTCGAAGGCGCCGCGATCGCTGTCGCGCCCGGTGCCCGGGTATTGGGGCCATTCATGGCTCGATGCGTAAAAAGCGTTCTCGTCATACCAGAAGATCGCTTCGGTGCCGTTGCCGTGATGGACGTCGAAATCGACGACCGCGACGCGCGCCGCCCCGTGCGCCGCGCGTGCATGCAGCGCAGCGATCGCCGCCGAATTGAAGACGCAGAACCCCATTGCGCGATCGGCGGGCGCATGATGGCCGGGCGGGCGTGCGGCGATGAAGGCGTTCTTCGCTTCGCCGGCATAAATCGCATCGACGGCGGCGACGCCGGCGCCGGCGGCCCGCAGAGCGGCGTCGAGCGAGGAAGGACCCATCACCGTATCGGGGTCGAGCCGCACCAGCCCGTCTTCGGGCGCTGCATCGAAAATCGCCGCGACATAAGCCGCCTCGTGCGCGCGCTTGATCTCTTCGGGGTCTGCGCGCGGCGCGATTCGGCGCTGAAGCGGCGCGAAGCGTTCGGCGGCAAGCGCGGCGCGAACCGCCTCATACCGCTCCGCGCGTTCGGGGTGACCCGGCGGGGTTTCATGCGCGCCGAAAGCGTCATGGTCGAAGAGAAGCGTCGTCATGCCGGGGACCTTCGCTTGCGGCGCGTTTCGATCCATAAGAAGCGTGGGTGTGGAAGATGACAAGGGGCGCCATGGGACCAAAGCGCATAGGGCTGGCGATTCTGGCGGTGTTCCTCGCACTTGCCGGCGTGATGATCGCGCGCACGCTGACCTTGCCGGGAACCGGTGCGGCGCCGTCGCCCTTGCGCGAATTCGGAACGGCGGCGGAGAACGCGGCGGTCGCCGCGCGTCTCGCCGAAGCGATCCGTATCGAGACGGTCTCCTGGGGCTTTGCCAAGCCCGAGACCGCCGCGGCGTTCGACGAGATAGCGGCATTCCTTGAGCGCGCCTATCCCGCTGCGCATCAGGCGATGACGCGCGAGCGCGTCGGCGGGTCGCTGCTATATCGATGGGGGGGAACCGGCGGCGCGCCGCCGATCGCCTTCCTCGGCCATCTTGACGTCGTGCCGGTCGAACCGGGCACCGAAGACCAGTGGACCCATCCCCCGTTCGCCGGCGTCGTCGCGGACGGTTTCGTCTGGGGCCGCGGCGCGATGGACGACAAGGGACACCTGATCGCGCTGATGGAGGCGGCCGAGCGCCTCGCCGCCGCCGGATTCAAGCCCGCGCGCGACATCTATTTTCTCTTTGGGCACGACGAGGAAGTCGGCGGCGGCGCCGGCGCGGCGCGGATGCGGCGCCTGCTCGATGCGCGCGGCGTCAGGTTCGACTGGACGCTCGATGAAGGATCGGGCCTCGTTTCGGGAATCATTCCGAAACTCACCGCGCCCGTCGCGCTGATCGCCGTCGCCGAGAAAGGCGCGACGACCCTGAAAATCACGGCGACGGCGCCGGGCGGTCATTCCTCGGCGCCCGGAAAAGACACCGCCGTCAGCCTCGTTGCGCGCGCGGTCGTCGCGGTGAACGACAATCCCTACCCCCTTGATATCGACGCCGACATGGCGGCGTTCTTGCGGGCCGTCGCGCCGCAGCTTTCGTTCGGCGAGCGCGTCGTGTTGTCGAACCTCTGGCTGACGGAGCCCTTTGTCGCGAAGATGCTCGGCGAGAGCCCGACGACCGCCGCGGCGCTGCGAACGACGACGGCGCCGACGATCATCGAAGGCGGGGTCAAGGTGAACGTGCTGCCGCAAACGGCGAGCGCCAGCGTCAATTACCGCATTCATCCCCGCGACAGCGTCGAGGCCGTCAA
>CAZNXR010000335.1:0-3207 GCA_964576815.1 uncultured Caulobacterales bacterium
ATGCCGAGCAATTGACCTTCCTCGCCGACAAGACGCGGATGCGCCGCGATCATCGCAAGTATCTCGCCTTGATCCGGGCGATTACGCTCCTGCATCAGCATCAGCGCGACGTTAAATCCCTCGTGACCGCCGACGGCGAGATCATCGAGTATGTCGAGGCGACGCTTGATGACATCGCGCACGCCAATGCGCTGTGCGCCGAAGTGCTGGGGCGGACGCTCGACGAGCTGCCGCCGCAGACGCGCGCGCTTCTCTCGATCATCAGCGCGCATGTGAAGGCTGCTTGCGCGCGCGCCGACATGCGGCAAAGCGATTACCGCTTCACGCGGCGCGACGTGCGCGAGGCGTCCGGCTGGGGCCTGACGCAACTCCGCGTGCATTTGAGCCGGCTTCAGGAACTCGAATATCTGATCCCGCATCGGGGCATGCGCGGGCAGAGCTTCGTCTACGAGCTCGCTTACGAGGGCGAAGGCGCCGACGGCGATACGTTCATGATGGGCCTCATCGACATCGATACCTTGCGGAACAGCGCGCGAACGAACGGCGATTCTTGCAGCTACGACGAAAAGTTGGCGGGGGTGAATACTGAGTTGGCGGGGTCAAAACGGCCCCAAAACGGGGGGATGGCGGGGGGATGGCGGGGCGCCGAAAACGGGAATCCCCGCGCTGAAACAGCCGCTTATCCGGATACGGACGAAAACCCGCAAAAACGCGCTGCTGCGGGAGAAAAATCCCCGCCGTCATACGTCAACGGCGTCATAGCTGCATCGGCGCCCGCGAAGACCGCCGCCGCGTGACGCGCGGCGATGCCGAGGAAGACCGATGCCGAAGCAGAAGCTCCCCGACCTGCCGCATGCGGACGATCCGGACGGCTTCGCGGCGCATCTTCGCCGCTTCCTCGCGCATCTCGAAGTTCGGGGCTACTCGCCGCATACGGTTTTGAACCGTGCGCAGTGCATCAAGAGCTTCGCCTTATGGGCGCATGAGCGCGGGCTCACTGGCCCGCGCGAGATCACCAAGCCGATCTTAGAGCGCTATCAGCGCCATCTCTATTATCACCGGAAGGCGAACGGCGAGCCCTTGTCGTTCCGAACGCAAGGCGCGCGCCTCGTTCCGGTCAGAGCCTTCTTCAAATGGCTGGCGCGCGAGAATCTCATTCTCTTCAATCCGGCGTCGGAGCTTGAGCTTCCCCGGCCCGAGATGCGCCTCCCCAAAGCCGTGCTGACGGCGGAGGAAGCCGAAGCCGTGCTGCATCGGCCGAACCTTGGCACAGTCACGGGCCTGCGCGACCGCGCGATCCTGGAGCTGCTTTACGCAACCGCGATCCGGCGCATGGAGCTGATCGACTTGAAGCTCTGGGACGTCGATTACGCGAGGCGCTCATTGACCATAAGACAGGGCAAGGGCGGCAAGGATCGCGTGGTTCCCTTGGGCGAACGCGCCTGCGCCTGGCTCGAAAAATACCGCGACGAGGCGCGGCCCCAACTGGTCGCCGGACGCGACGAGGCCGTGTTGTTCCTTTCGACGCATGGAACGCCCTTGGAAGCCAAGCGCCTCTCCGAGCGCGTGCGCGCTTACGTCGAAGAGGCGGCGATCGACAAGGCGGGCTCGTGCCATCTCTTCCGCCACACGGCGGCGACCTTGATGCTGGAGGGCGGCGCCGACATCCGCTTCATCCAGGCGATGCTCGGCCATGAGAGCCTTGAGACGACGCAAATCTACACCCGCGTCAGCGTCGCCAAGCTCGCCGAAATCCACGCCGCGACGCACCCAGGCGCCAAGCTCGCCCCGCGCAAGGGCGGCGCGCTCGATGCGGATGAAAGAGCAGCCTTGCTCGCCGTCATCGAGGCCGAGGACGACGAGGAAATTGTCGGCGCCGCCAATGGCGAATCCGGGCAATGCTGAGAAAAGGCCCCAAGAACGGACCTTGACAAAACGTACCGCGCACGGTACATAACGCGGAACGGATGCAATGGCCAAGCCGCCGAAGAAGACGAGGCCGCCCCAAAAACCGCCGAAGAAAGCGCAGGCCTTCTTCTATGCGACGGCGAGCGGCGCCGAGCCGGTTCGGAGCTGGCTGAAGGCCCTTGACGATGAGGACCGCAAGATCATCGGCGCCGACATTGCGACCGTCGAATATGGCTGGCCGATCGGCATGCCGACGTGCCGGCCGATGGGCGACGGGCTCTTCGAGGTGCGGAGCTCGTTGCCGGGAAACCGCATCGCGCGGGTGTTGTTCTGCACGAAGAAAGGCGCGCTCGTGCTGCTGCACGGCTTCGTGAAGAAGACGAAAGCGACGCCTAAAGAGGATTTAGCGCTCGCGAAAAAGCGCATGAAGGAGTTGGAGAAATGAGCGTGAAACGCAAAGCCCGCAAAGCCGCCCCGGCGAAGAAAGCCGCCGCCAGGCGCGCAGGAAACCCCGCCCGCAAACGCGCGCGCATCGGCTCCAGCTTTGACGATTATCTGCGCGCCGAGGGGACCTATGAAGAGACGCAAGGCCTCGCCCTCAAGCGCGTGATCGCCTGGGCGCTCGCGCAGGAGATGGAGAAGAAGAACATCACCAAGACCGAGATGGCGGAGCGTATGGAAACGAGCCGCAGCCAGCTTGATCGCCTCCTCGATCCCGACAACGCCGACGTGAAGCTCGACACTTTGAGCCGCGCGGCGCGCGCCGTCGATTGCGAACTGCGCCTCGAACTGGTCGCCGCGTAACGCGCTAATCCTAGCTTCTGAAATGCGCCTTGAAGCGCGCCGCCATGGCGATCGAGGCCTCCTGATGGGCGCGTTCGCGGCCGGTGATCGGAAAGCGGCCGACGCCCGTGAAGCCCCTCGCCTTGAGATGCGAGGCGAGCAGATCGACCAGCTCATTGCCGTGCTTTTGACCGCGAAACTTTGAATCGATCCACCAGCCGGCGCTGACGGCGTGAAGCGGGCCGGAGGCTTCCGCGACGCCGACGAGCGCGCTGTCTTCCTCGCGGAAGAACGCATAGAGCGTCGATGGCTGATAGACGTTCCAGACGCTCTTCGGACTTGCATCATGCGCATGTTCCGGCGCGGCGAGACGCGCCTCGACGAGGCGGTTTTGCGCCTCCGTCAGCTCCGATTTGGGGATGAGAACAAGGCGCATAGCGGCGATCATTCTGCAGCTTTAAGGGCTTCTCTCATGGGCGCATGGACGCCGTCGACGCGTCAAGAATGAACCCTGAC
>CAZNXR010000336.1:0-3192 GCA_964576815.1 uncultured Caulobacterales bacterium
CGCGTGAAGGACAACGACATCACCTACAACATCGCCTTTCCCTATGCGGCGACCCCGCTTAACGGGCGCAACAGACCGGACGGCGTTCGAACGAGGCCCTAATTCCGGCATTCGGTGATCGGTTGCGATCGCTGAAAATACGTATGCGGGCCGTGCGGGATACGAGAGAGGCGGCGCTGCGGCGCCGCCTCTTTTTTCAGCGGCGCCCGGCTCCTTGACCGCAAGCGCCGCAACGGGCCTATCTCGGCGCGCCCTTCCCGGAGACCGGCGCCATGGTCAGGCGGCTCGCTGACTGTCACAATGTCGAGAATATGCGCGCGCTGGCGAAGCGGCGCCTGCCGGGACCGATCTTCCATTACATCGACGGCGCGGCGGACGATGAGGTCACTTATCGCCGCAACACCGAGGCGTTCGAGATCTGCGACCTCGTTCCGAACGTGCTCGCCGGCGTCGGCGAGGTCGACCTTTCGACGACGGTGATGGGCCAGAAGCTCGCGATGCCGCTCTTCTGTTCGCCGACCGCGTTGCAGCGGCTCTTCCACCATGACGGCGAACGGGCGGTGGCGCGCGCCGCGGAGAAATTCGGCGTGATGTTCGGCGTCTCGTCGCTCGGCACGGTGAGCCTCGCCGAGATCGGCGCGCTGATCTCGACGCCGAAGATGTTCCAGTTCTATTTTCACAAGGATCGAGGCCTCAACGATGCCATGGTCGCGCGCGCGAAAGAAGCGAAGTTCGACGTTCTCGCGCTCACCGTCGATACGATCACCGGCGGCAACCGCGAGCGCGATCTTCACACCGGCTTCACTTCCCCTCCCCGCCTCACGCTGAAGAGCCTTGCAAGCTTTGCGGCGCACCCGGCGTGGGCGTTCAATTATTTCACCCATGACCGTTTCGAACTCGCCGAACTGAAAAGCCATGTGCGCGAAGGCTCGAACGTCGCGGTCAGCGTCGGCGACTACTTCTCGACGATGCTCGACCCGACGATGAGCTGGAAGGACGCCGAAGCCTTGCGCGCCAAGTGGGGCGGACCATTCTGCCTGAAGGGCGTGATGAGCGTTGACGACGCGCGGCGCGCGATCGACATCGGCGCACAGGCGATCATGGTCTCGAACCATGGCGGGCGCCAGCTTGACGGATCGCGCGCGCCCTTCGACCAGATCGCGGAGATCGCCGACGCTGTCGGCGGGCGGATCGACATCGTGCTCGACGGCGGCGTCCGCCGCGGCACGCATGTGCTGAAGGCGATCGCGGCGGGCGCGACCGCCTGCTCCGGCGGGCGGCTTTATCTCTACGCGCTCGCCGCGGCCGGACAGGCGGGCGTCGAGCGCGCCCTCTCAAACCTCCGTACAGAGATCGAACGCGACATGAAACTAATGGGCGTCACGAAGATCAGCGCGCTGACGCGCGACATGCTGCGCCGGCGGTAGCCTCAATCGACGCCGCGAAAGACGGCGACGTCGCCGGCGTCTTCGCTGCGCTGCGCGGCGTAGAGCGGCGCGGTGAGGTTCGAAACGAGCGCCTCGCCGGCGTAAGCGCGGGAAGCCGCGTAGGATTCCGAATCGCCGTCGCAATAGGGAAAGCGCGCCTGCGCCGAGACATATCCGTCGTTGAACGCCGCGACCATCTGCTCGCGCACGTCAAAGGAGGGCTCTTCCAGATCGATGAGCCGCTTCATGCGATTGCGCCAGGTGTCCGCTTCGCGATCGGGATCGCAAACGCGGCGGATATGGTGAAGCTCGCCGAATATCTGCGAGAGGGTGACAAGCCCGCGTTGGCGCGCGCCATAGTCGCCGTCTTGCGCGAAGGCAGGCGCGGCGGTCGCAAGGGCGAGGACGAGGAGAACGCGTTTCATCGGCTGGCGGGGGTGGAACGTCTTTATGGCCTTTGCGTGACGGTATTGCGGAGTTTCAGCGCGCAGGCAATCGCCGTGCGGGTGAGGTCCCAGGAAACGCGGGCGAGCGCGTCTTCATAGGGCGCAAATTCGGCCGCCGCCGCATCGTCGCCCGCGACCGGTTCGCCGCATAGCCACTCGGCGGCGTAGTCGACCATCAGCATGTGGCGGAGAAAGCCCTCGCCTTCGCGCGTCTTCGGCAGCGCCTCAAAGACGCCGACCAGGCCGAGCAGCCGGACGCGGACGCCTGTTTCCTCCATCACTTCGCGCAGGGCGGCGTCTTCCAGGCGCTCGCCCTCATTGAGGCCGCCTCCCGGAATCGACCACTGGCCGATGAAGGGCGCCTTGCCGCGCTTGATGAGGAGAACGTCTCCGCCGCGAAAGACGACCGCACCGACGCCGACGCCGATTCCGTGTTTTCCGATGTCGCCCGTATCCATGCATGGCTCTATACAGGCAGGCGATGTGCGGTCGATACCTTTTCACCTCGCCCCCCGAAGCGGCGCGCGAAACCTTCGGCGTCGATATCCGCGTCAACTTCCCGCCCCGCTGGAACGTCGCCCCGACCCAGCCGATCGCGATCATCCGCATGAACGAGAAGCGCGCACGCGAATTCGCGCTGGCGCGCTGGGGCTTCATCCCCTCTTGGGCGAAGAAGGATTATCTTGAAAAGACCGGCGGCAAGCCGCTCATCAATGCGCGCGGCGAAACCGCCGCGGAGAAACCGACCTTTCGTTCGGCGTTCAAACGGCGGCGTTGTCTTGTGCCGGCGGACGGGTTTTACGAATGGCGGACGGAGAACGGCGCGCGCCAGCCCTATCTCATCCGCCCCGCCGCCGGCGGGCTCTTCGCCTTCGCGGGCCTTTGGGAGACCGCACACGATCCGGACGGCGGGGAAATCGACACCGTCGCGATCCTCACCTGCGACGCGGGGCCGGACGTCGCGCCGCTCCACAACCGCGAGCCGGTCGTCATTCAGCCTGCTGATTATCGAGTCTGGCTGGAAGCGGACGAAGCGGACGCCGCCGCCGCGCAGGTGAGGGTCGTCCCGGCGCCCGCAGGCTTCTGGACCTTCCACGCCGTTTCAAAGACCGTGAACAACGCCCGCAACGAGGGCGAAATCCTCGCCCGCGAGATCGGGCAGCGGGAGTTGTTCTAGGGGCGTAGATTGACGGTGAAGAAAGAAGTGCTCGTCTGTACACAGATTGACATGCGCTCCTCCCGCTCCCTCATTCACGGGGGAGCAGAAGGCGCGCATGACTCAATCATTTTTATACAGAGCGTCTTTCGCCCCACCCGCC
>CAZNXR010000337.1:0-3189 GCA_964576815.1 uncultured Caulobacterales bacterium
GCGCCGTGCACCGGCCTCATCGGCGAGGCGGATTACAAGGCGCTCGTCGCTGAGGCGAAAGCCTTTCTGGATGGTGATTCGCAAGGCGTGCAGCAGGCGTTGTCGAAGGAAATGGAGGCGGCCGCGGCAGCGCTCGACTTCGAGCGCGCGGCGCGGCTACGCGACCGCATCCGCGCGCTCACCTATGTGCAAGGGTCGCAGGACATTAACGCCGAAGGCGTCGCCGAGGCGGACGTTTTCGCGATCCACGCCGAGGGCGGCCAGTCCTGCGTGCAGGTCGTCTTTTTCCGCGCCGGCCAGAACTGGGGCAATCACGCCTATTTCCCGAAGCATGACCGCGAGGAGGAGCCGGCCGCGATCCTCTCCGCCTTCATGGCGCAGTTCTATGACGGGCGCACGCCGCCGGCGCTCCTCATCGTCAATGTCGAGCCCGACCAGTCGGCGCTCCTTGCAGAGGCGTTCACCTTACGCGCCGAACGCAAGGTGACGATCCTTGCGCCCCAGCGCGGCGAGAAAAAGTCGATCGCTGAGGCCGCCGCGATGAACGCGCGCGAGGCGCTGATGCGGCGCATGGCGGAAAGCGCCAGCCAGCAGAAGACCCTTGCCCGCCTCGCCGAAGCCCTGGAGCTTGACGCCCCGCCCCGCCGCATCGAGGTCTTCGACAACTCGCACATCTCGGGCGCAAACGCTGTCGGCGCGATGATCGTCGCGGGGCCTGAGGGATTCGAGAAAAAGCACTATCGCAAATACACGATCAAATCGGAGACGCTGACGCCCGGTGATGATTTCGCGATGATGCGCGAGGTGCTGACGCGCCGCTTTTCACGGATGATGAAGGAAGGGGAAGAGGAAACGCGCCCCGACCTCGTCGTCATCGACGGCGGCAAGGGCCAGCTCTCCGCCGCGCTGAAAGTGTTCGAGGATCTCGGCCTCGATCCGGCGAGCGAGGGCATCGCCGTCATCGGCGTCGCCAAGGGCCGGCGCGAAACCGAAAGCGGCGAACGCCGCGTCGACCGCACCATGGGCGCAACCGGCGAACAGGTGGTGACGCCGGGGCGCGAACCGTTTCTATTAAGTCCGCGCGACCCCGCGCTGTTCTACCTGCAACGCGTGCGCGACGAGGCGCACCGCTTCGCCATCGGCGCGCACCGCGCCAAGCGCGCCAAGGCGATCAGCGCCAATCCGGTCGACGACATTCCGGGCGTCGGGCCGGGAAGGAAACGCGCGCTGCTCAACCATTTCGGGTCAGCCAAAGCGATCGCCCGCGCCAAACCCGAAGACCTCGCGGCGGTCGAGGGCGTCTCGGAAGCGCTCGCCCAGCGGATCTATGATTTTTTCCATGGCGGGTGAGGGCGGGCTTTTCCCTCCCTTGAAAAGGGAGGGCTTTCGCGCACGCGTTCGCGCTCGAACGCGTACTTGCGCGAAAGGGAGGGTTCACACTCTTTATCAGACAGCGCGAACCCTCCCGTTCGCCCAAGGCCAGCCGCTGCGCGGCTGGGGGCTCACGCCCTCCCTTTTCAAGGGAGGAAAAAAGGCATTTGAGGTGCAGACAACTCCCTAAAATTGTTCCCATCCCCTTCACCCCCCTTCAATGAACGCCTCGTAATTTCAAATGTGAGAGAGTTTGTTGCGAGGGGCGGACGCGCCCGTCTGCCAAGGACGGGCCGGCAAGGCGAAGGCGGGTGCGATGACTGGCGAGACGGCGGGGCAGATAGGTCTCTCGGTCATCGCGCCGCCCGCCGATCGGCGCCTGACCCAGCGTCTCATCGAAGTCTGGCTGCGCACGGCGCGCGGACGTTTCCCAAGCTGGGCTGACATGCGCCGCGTCGATCTCGGCGCGGACTGGAATTGGGTGTTCGTCGTCGATATCCGCGAAGCCGGGCCTTTCCCGCATTTCACCTATCTCGGATCGGAGCTTTCGCGCCTTTCCTCCGTATACCTCTCGACGGCGACGGACTTCTCGCTCTCGCTGCTGGATGAGGCGACGGCGACGATCAGTCTCGCCGTGTCGTCGGGCGTCCCGCGGCAGTCGGCGAACGAGCTGACGCTCGCCGACGGCCGGAAAATCCTCTTCCGCTCGATGACGGCGCCGCTCGCCGAGGACGGCGAGACGATCACCCATGTCGTCGGCTGCGCCTTCGGCCGCGTCGAGGGCGACGAGCCGCCGCGTCTGCGGGTCGTCTGACCCGCTCGCCCGAAAGGCGAACGCCTCATGGTTAATTCCCGCTATTGATTGTTTGACTTCGCCTTGCGTCAGCCCCATCTTGATGTGACAGGGGCGCGCGTCCGCGATGGCGGGGCGCGCCTTTGCGTTTGTTTGGTTGAAGGAGCGAGATTGCCTGCTGTCGCCCCCGCCTGCGCCGTCCGCGCTGACAAGCGAGGCGGCAAGGCCGGGCCGGAAAAATTTGGCGCCTTTTTCAAGGGCGAGAATACGCATTTTGCGGCCGGACACCGCGTAAATCCTCAAAGTTTCAGGAGAGCGCGAGAACCAAAAGGCGCCTTTTCCCCGCCCTTGCGCGCGGGCGGCGGGCGCCGGACAACGGCGCGCATGACCCTCGACATTGATTTCGTGCGCGCGCAGTTTCCGGCCTTTTCGGTCCCTGCGCTGAACGGCCAGGCGTTCTTCGAGAACGCCGGCGGCTCCTATCCTTGCGGGCGGGTCGTCGATCGCCTCACGCGCTTCTACCGGGAGCGGAAGGTGCAGCCTTATGGGCCCTATGAAGCCTCGCGCTTCGGCGGGGAGGAGATGGACGAAGCGCGCGCGCGGGTCGCCGCGATGCTCGGCGTCGAAACGAACGAGGTCTCGTTCGGCCCCTCGACGACGCAGAACACCTATGTGCTCGCGCAGGCCTTCGCGGAGATGCTTGAGCCCGGCGATGCGATCATCGTCACCGACCAGGACCATGAGGCGAACACCGGTCCCTGGCGCCGGCTTGGCCGCCGCGGGATCGACGTGCGCGAATGGAAGCTGGAGCCGGAGACCGGTCATTTGCCGATCGATGGGTTGAAGCGCCTGCTCGACGGCCGCGTGCGGCTTGTCTGCTTCCCGCACGCCTCGAACATCGTGGCGGAGATCAATCCGGTTGCGGAAATTGCGCGCCTTGCGCATGACGCGGGCGCCGTCATCTGCGTCGATGGCGTTTCCTACGCGCCGCACGGATTTCCCGATGTCGGCGCGCTGGGCGCCGA
>CAZNXR010000338.1:0-3183 GCA_964576815.1 uncultured Caulobacterales bacterium
CGGTCTCGTTGATGAGGCCGGAGGAGAGATCGGCGTCGATCGCCATCTGCTTTCCCGGCATGGCGTCGAGGGAGAAGCGCGCCGCGACTTCGGCGATCCGGCCGGAGCCGCGGGAGATCACCACGAAATTGACGATCACGAGGATCGAGAAGACAATGATGCCGATGACGAAATTGCCCTGCATCACGAAGCCGCCGAAGGCGGCGATGACGGAGCCGGCCGCATCGGGGCCTTGATGCCCTTCGGCAAGGATCAGCCGCGTCGAGGCGACGTTGAGGCCTAGCCGGAAAATCGTTGCGATAAGGAGGATCGCCGGAAAGGTCGAGAATTCGAGCGCCTTGCGCGAGAAGAGAGCGGTCATCAGGACGCTCGCCGACAGCGTGATCGACAGCGCAAGCAAAAGATCGAGCAGAAATTTCGGGACCGGCAGCACCAGCATTGCGATCATGCTCATGATCGCGCAGGCGAACACGACGTCGCTCGCCGCCAGCGATTTCAGCCGCGTCAGGGACAAAAACGCCGGCAGGGGTCGCGCCGCTTCGGACATCGCCTAGGCGCTCGCGCGCTCGGCCGGCGGCGGCACGGCGACACCCTCCTCGGAATACTGCTTCAGCTTGTTCCTGAGCGTGCGGATTGAAATTCCGAGAATGGTCGCCGCATGCGTGCGATTGCCAAGGCAATGCCCCAGCGTTTGCAGGATCAGCGCCTGCTCGACCTCAGCGACCGTGCGCCCGACCATCGTTTCGCCGCCTTCCCCGGCGGGCAGCTCGGCGCCGGCCTTCGAGGGCTCGCTGTCTGGAAGTCTGATCGCCTCAGGGCCGATCTCCTGTCCTTGCGCCAGCAGCACGGCGCGGTGCACGGCGTTCTCAAGCTCCCGCACGTTGCCGGGCCACGCCGCGCCCGCGATCACGCGGCGCGCCTCGTCGCTGAGCGGCCGATGGGCGACCCCGTTGAGGTCGGCGTATTTTTTGGTGAAATGCTCGGCGAGCGCGACGATGTCGGCCGGACGCTCACGCAGCGACGGCACCGCGATGGCGACGACATTGAGTCGGAAATAGAGATCCTCGCGGAACCGCCCTTGACGCACTTCTTCTCTGAGGTCGCGATTCGACGTCGCAAGCACGCGGATGTTGATCCGGATCGGCTTTGAGCCTCCGACGCGGTCGATCTCACGTTCCTGCAGGACACGCAGCAACTTCGCCTGCAGGCGAATATCCATCTCGGAAATTTCATCGAGCAGGATCGTGCCGCCGTCCGCCTCCTCGAACTTGCCGATGCGGCGCGCGACGGCGCCGGTGAAGGCGCCTTTTTCATGGCCGAATAACTCCGACTCGAGAAGGTTGTCGGGAATCGCCGCGCAGTTGATCGAGATAAGCGGCCTATCGGCGCGCTTCGAATTGCCGTGCAGGTATTTCGCGATGACTTCCTTGCCGGAGCCGGACTCGCCGGTAATGAGAATCGAGGCCTCGGACTTCGCAACCTGGTCGGCGAGCGCGATGACCTTCTTCATCGCCGGATCCGCCGCGATGAGGTCGCGGCTTTCCTCCGCAACGGCTTCGAGCACGGCGGCGATCAGCTCCGCGTCAGGCGGCAGGGGAATGAACTCCTTCGCGCCGGCGCGGATCGCCGCGACGGCGGCGTCGGCGTCGGTCTTGACGCCGCAGGCGATGACCGGAACGGCGAAGCGCTCTTCTTTCAGCCCGCGGATGAGACGCGCGATGTCCTGACGGATATCGACCATCAGGAGGTCTGCGCCCTGACCCTTGCGCAAGGCGTGAAGCGCGGCGTCGACGTCGCCGGAAAAGGCGACGCGCGCGCCGCGGTCCATCGCGATCTTTGCGGCGGCCGATAGCTGGCCCGACAGTCCGCCGACAATTAGCAGTCTCATGCTCGCGCCTTTCAGGCTTTGTTGGTGCGGACGATTTCGGTCATCGTGACGCCGAGCACGCCGTCGACCATAACGAGCTCGCCGCGGGCGATCAGGGTTTCGTTGATGTATAGATCGATCGGCTCGCCGACACGGCGGTCAAGCTCGATGACCGAGCCGGCGTCGAGCGCCATCAGATCGGCGATGGCGATGCGCTTCTTGCCGAGGACGGCGGATACCTTCACCGGCACGTCGAGAACGCTTTCAAGGGGCGGCGACGCACGGCGCGGGGCCTCGCCGGCGTCGATGTCGGCGAGAACTGCGGTCGCGACGGCGTTATGATCGGCGGTCATGATTGCTGCTCCTTTGGCGCACGCAGCGACCGAACGATCGCGGCTGTCGCTTCTGAAATTTCGCGGCGGGTGCGACGCGCTTCGCCGCCGCGCCATTCAAGACGCATTTCGCCCGGCGCAAGCGAAGGGTCGGCCTCTAGCGTGACAAAGTCGTCAATGCGCCGCGCCTTGAGAGCGGCGTCGAGCTTCGACGCCAGGCGCCCGCGGCTTGTCCGTGAAAGCACGAGGCGCGCCGGGCGGCGGTCGTCGGAGTGCGCGGTGAGGCGACGGAGCAAATCGAGGGCGGCGTCAAGTTCGCGCTCCGTGACGACGTTCGCTGCGAACTCCTCCAGAAACTGTGCGGCGACCGCAAGCATTTGCGCCTGGTCGCGCACGCGCGCCTCGGCGAGAGCGGATTTGGCGCCTTCAAGCGCCGTTGCGATGCGCGCAATTGAAGCGGATTCGTCGGCGGCGATCGTCTCCATCGCCAGCCGCCGGCCTTCTACAACGCCTTCGGCGCGCGCCTCTTCGAGCGCGCTGTCGCTGACGACGGCGCGGCGCGGCGCAGCGTCGGGCGCCGCCGCCGGCGCTTCAAAGTCAGGCAGATCAAATGGCTTTGCGCGCGCACCCATCAATAGACGAGCTCCTCGTCCTTGTTTTTCGAGAGTACGATTTCGCCTTCGTCGGCGAGCCGCTGCGCCGTCTCGACGATGCGCGTCTGCGCGTCCGCGACGTCTTTCTGGCGTACGCCGCCCATGATTTCGATGTCGTCGCGAAGAATGCCGGCCGCGCGCTCCGACATGTTGATATAGAAATGGCGGCTGACGTCCGCCGCCGCGCCCTTCAGCGCGAGAGCGAGGTCAGACTTATCGACAAAGCGCAGCAGAGTCTGGGTGTCCGCGGGGTCGAGACAGACAAGATCTTCGAAAATGAACATCAGCGCGCGGATGCGTTCGGCTGCGTCCGGGTTCTTTGTCATTAGCG
>CAZNXR010000339.1:0-3173 GCA_964576815.1 uncultured Caulobacterales bacterium
AGACGCTCGAAGCAGGCTTCACCACCGTGCGTGACGTCGGCAATGACGGCTTTGCCGATGTGGCGCTGCGTGACGCGGTGAATGCTGGCGTCGTGCCGGGCCCGCGCATTTTCGCCTCCGGCCCGCCGGTCAGCATCATCGGCGGCCATTGCGCCGACAATAATCTCCTGCCGCACGACGCCGAAGCGCGCGGCGACGGCGTGGCGACCGGCCCGTGGGAGATGCGCGAGAAGGTTCGCCGCAACATCAAGTTCGGCGCCGATCTCATCAAGACATGCTCGACAGGCGGCGTCTTCTCGAAGGGCACGACGCCCGGCGCGGCGCAGAACACCGTTGAAGAAATCGCCGCCATCGTCGCCGAGGCGCATCAGCGCGGCCTCAAAGTCGCGAGCCACGCCCACGGCAATGAGGGGATCAAGAACGCCATCCGCGCCGGCGTCGATACGATCGAACATGCGAGCTATCTCGACGACGAGGCGATCCGCATGGCGAAAGCCAAAGGCGTTTACCTCGCGATGGACATCTACAACACCGAATATACGCAGACCGAAGGCCGCAAGAACGGCGCGCTCGAAGAATCGCTGCGGAAAGACGCCGAGATCGCCGAGATTCAGCGCGAGAGTTTCCGCGCGGCGGTGAAGGCGGGCGCGAAGGTCGTCTACGGCACCGACAGCGGCGTCTATCCGCACGGCGATAACGCCAAACAGTTTTTCTGGATGGTGAAATACGGGATGACGCCGGCGCAGGCGATCCGCTCGGCGACGACGCTCGCCGCCGAGGCGCTTGGGAAGTCGGGCGAGCTTGGCTGTCTCAACGCCGGCTGCGCCGCCGACCTCATCGCGGTCGCCGGCGATCCGCTCGCCGACGTGACGGCGCTTGAAGCCGTCAGCTTCGTGATGAAGGGCGGAGACGTCGTTCGCAATGACTGACACCCGGTTGAAGGCGGCGCGGGCCTTCGGGCTCGCTGCGCTGGCGATCGCCTGCGCTGTCATTTTCATCGCAACGGCGAGCCTTGTCGTCGGCGGCGGTACGCAGGCGTTCGATGAGGCGTTCGTGCGCTCGCTGCGCAGCGCCGCCGATCCGTCGACGCCGGTCGGGCCGGGCTGGCTAACGCCGCTTGCCCATGGCGCGACGGAACTTGGCGGCACGCCCTTCCTGACGCTCGCGACCGTATCGCTTGCCGGCTGGTTCGCGATGCGCCGCCAGTGGATCTTCCTCGCGATCCTGCTTGCTGCGGTGCTCGGCGAGACGCTGCTCTCGCATGTGCTGAAAGAGGCGTTTGACCGGCCGCGGCCGAACATCGTGCCGCATCTGGTGGAAGTGTCGAGCAAGTCATTCCCGAGCGGCCATGCGTCGAGCGGCGCTGCGATCTATCTGACGATCGCCGCTTTGATCGCCGCGCAGCTAAAGGAAAGCCGTTCGCGCGTGTTGGTCTTCGCCGCCGCGGGCGCGGCGGCCTTCGCCATCGGTGCGAGCCGGATTTATCTCGGCGTCCACTATCCGACCGACATCATCGGCGGCTGGAGTCTCGGCGCCGCATGGGCCGCGATCGTGTGGATCGCGGCCCGCAGGTTTGCGCGTTAGGCTTAGGTATAGCGCTCTATTACCTACGCCGCATTAGGTCTTCTTGCGGCGCATCTGGAGCGCGATCTCGGAATTATTCCGTCCATAGAAGACGTAAATAATGACGCCGAACACAAGATAACCGCCGAGCAGCAAGAGCGGAATCGGGTCGCCTCGGAGAAATGCGTCAAACTTCTTGACGATAATCGGAAGGATGATGACGAGGCAGAGCAAGACCCCAATAATCGGGAAGACCGGGAAGAACGGGACCCGGAACGGGCGCTTAAGGTTTGGGTGAGTCCGTCGTAACACGATGACGCTGAGGCAGACAATTAAGAACGCCGAGGCGGTTCCGAGCGAAACCAGGTCGCCGAGAACGCCTAGCGGCAGCGTCGCTGCGGCGACGGCGATGATCACGCCTAGAAGGACGGTGCCGTTCGTTGGGGTGCGGAAACGTTCGCTGATGCGGCCGAAAACCCGCGGCAGGAGGCCGTCCTTCGACATCTGGTAGAAGATGCGGGTTTGACCGTAGCAGAGCACGAGCATGACCGAGGTGAGGCCCGTGACGGCGCCGATCTTGATCGCCCATGAGAACCACGAAACGCCCATCGCGTCCGCCGCGACCGCCATCGGCTCTTTCACGTTGAGCTCAGTGTAAGGAACCACGCCGGTTAGAACCAGGGTAGTGACGATATAAAGGGCGGTACAAATGAAGAGAGATCCGAGAATGCCGATCGGCAGGTCGCGCCCGGGGTTCTTCGCCTCGCCGGCCGCGGTGGACACCGCTTCAAAGCCGACATAGGCGAAAAACACTGCGGAGGCGGCGACGAAAATGCCTGATATGCCGAACTGACCGAATTTCTCGCCAGCCGGCGGGATGAACGGGGAGTAGTTCTCTGGATTGATAAAAGTAACGCCGATGCCGACGAAGAGTAGCAGGACTCCGACCTTCACCAGCACGATAATATTGTTCACCGATGCGCTCTCGCTGACGCCGACGACAAGCAGCCCGGTTACGAGCAGAATGCCGAGCGCAGCGATGAGGTTGATGGACGCGGTGGGCTGAAGGCCGGTATCTGCTACATACTGCAGCGTTGAATTGGCGACGGCAGCCGGAATCTGAATTCCGAAATCGCCGAAAAGGCTCGTCACATAGCCGGACCAGCCGACGGCGACGGTCGATGCGGCGATTCCGTATTCAAGCAACAAGAGCCATCCCATCGCCCATGCGGCGACTTCGCCCATTGTGACATAGGCATAGGAATAGGCCGAGCCCGACACCGGTAGCGTAGAGGCGAGTTCGGCGTAGCAGAGGCCGGCAAAGGCGCAGACAAGGCCAGCGATTAAGAAGGAGATGATCAACGCAGGCCCTGCCGCAGTCGCTGCGGCCTGTCCGGTGATCACAAAAATACCCGCGCCGATGATCGCGCCGACGCCGAGACTGACAAGGTTGATTGGGCCGAGCGTCCGCTTCAATTCGCTATTGTGGAATTGCTCCTGGATTTCTTCGACCGACTTGTGTCGCTTGAAACGGCCAGCCATTGCCGGACGAGTCTCGATCGCCGGTCCGTTGCTCTTCTTATCCATTCCGTTTTTCCCTCCCGCCATCG
>CAZNXR010000340.1:0-3166 GCA_964576815.1 uncultured Caulobacterales bacterium
GCGTCCAGGCGCTGCGCGGCTGCTTCCACAGCCAGACATAATTTTCCGCGATCGCATCCGGCGAGAGAATCGCGTCCTCCGCGCGCAAGGCGGCGATGTCCGGGACGAGCCCGGCGATGAACTCCGTGTCGATCGCGCCGTCGACGATCACATGGGCGACGTGAATATTGCGGGGACCTAGCTCGCGCGCCATCGACTGGGCGAGCGCACGCAGCGCGTGCTTGGCCCCGGCGAAAGCAGAATAGCCCGCCGCACCGCGCAGCGCCGCCGTCGCGCCGGTGAAAAGGATTGCGCCCGCCCCGCGCGGGATCATGTGTTTGGCGGCTTCGCGCCCTGTCAGGAACCCTGCGAAGGCCGCCATCTCCCACACCTTGCGGTAAACCTGCGCCGTCGTTTCCGTCACGTCGAAGCGCACATTCGCGCCGATATTGAAGACGACGACCTCGAGCGGCGCGATTTCCTTTTCGACGCCGTCAAAGAGCGCCGTCATCGCGTTTTCATCGCGCGCATCAACCGGCAAGGCGTAGGCGTCATGGCCCTCGGCGCGGATCGAGGCTGCGAGCGTTTCAAGCGCTTCAGCGTGGCGGGGCCGGCGCTACACGCAGGCGATCAGCCCCTCGCGCGCAAACGCCCGGGCGATCGCCCCGCCGGTCGCATCGCCGGCGCCGATGACGAGACAGGCGCGCTTTCCAGAGATTTCCACAATACCATCCATGACCTTCAAGCCCGCATGATGTCCAGAGCGCAATTCAACTTCTTGTTCCGCGGAGGACTTTGCGGCGTCGCACGGATGTTGCGCAATTGCACTTTGGGGAAAAATAGCAGGCGCATTCTATTCGGGAATAGTGTGAGCTTTGTCTGTTCAACGTGAGGATTTTGAAAGCTTCGTACAATCAAGAGCGCCTAGAATCAGGAAAATGAGGGGGGACGTTGATAAAGTCGAAAGTCGGCCGCGCGCCGCTCGGATATTCGTTAAAGATGGCGTCGATCGGAACACCGCTTGAGGAGCCGACGCTGTTCTTTTCACTCAACATCGCGCCTTGGCTCAAGTCAGCGATAAAGCCCCAGTTTTCTGGGGTCGCCTTCGAGAACCGTTACCAGCTTGAGGCGATCAAGCGTCTCGCGCGCCCGGGAATGCGTTGCATTGATGTCGGCGCGCATGCGGGCCTGTTCCTGCGTGCGTTTGAGAAAGCTGCGCCCGGCGGCGCCCATGTCGCGATAGAGCCCGTGCCGTGGAAAGCCGCCATGATCAGAGCGAAGTTTCCATCCGCCGCCGTATTTCAGTGTGCGCTCGGCGAGGCGGCAGGGAAAGCCGAATTCACAGAGGTTTTAGAAAAGTCGGGGGCAAGCCTTCTCTCGCAGTTCGACGACTCGCGCCGCAATAGCCGCGCGACCGACCAATACTCCGTCGATGTAAGGACGCTTGATGAGATCGCCCTTGACGGGCCCGCCACGGGCGTCATCAAGATCGATGTCGAAGGAGCGGAAGCCGCAGTATTGAAGGGCGCGGCGCGCCTCATCGAGCGCGACAGACCAGCGATTCTTTTTGAATGCGGCGCGCCGAAGCAAAACGACCACAGCGGCGCTGAAATCTTCGCCTTGCTGCGTAACCGTTTTAATTATCGCCTGACCGCGGTCCGCAATTTCGTGTTCGGCGACTCCCGGATGACCGGCCGAAGCGCTTTCGACTACGTCCGACAATATCCCGCGACGGCCTTCAATTTCGTCGCCGTACCGCGGTAACGCGTTATGCGCCGACGGCGTCCTTGACGCTCTTGAACCCGTCGCGCTTCAGGAGTTTCGGCAGGCGTTCGACGATGTCGGCGACGAGCGCAGGGCCCTTGTAGATGAGCGCCGTATAGAGCTGCACGAGGCTCGCGCCGGCGCGGATCTTGGCGTAGGCGTCCTCCGCCGAAAAGACGCCGCCGACGCCGATCAGCGGCGTACGCCCTTTGAGCGCCTGGTGAAACTCGCCAAGCAGCGCCGTCGATGAGGCGAAGAGCGGGCGCCCAGAAAGGCCGCCCTTTTCATCGCGGTGCGCGCTTCGGAGCGACGCATCCCGCGCGATTGTCGTGTTCGAGACGATGAGGGCGTCGATCTTTTCGCCCAGAACGGCGTCTGCGATGTCGGCCTTGTCGGCGTCGGTAAGGTCCGGCGCAACCTTCAGAAACACCGGCGCCTTCGTCTTCAAGCCGTCGCGCGCCGCGATGACGCGTTTCAACAGCCCCGTCAGCGCCGCCTTGTCCTGGAGCGCGCGCAGGCCGGGCGTGTTCGGCGAGGAAATGTTGACCGTGTAGAAATCGACAAGGCCTTCGAGGTCCGTGACACCCTTCACATAATCCTCGATGCGATCCTTGCTGTCCTTGTTGGCGCCCAGATTGGCGCCGACGACGCCCTTGCCGCGTCGGCGGGCAAGGCGCGCGGCGATAACATCAAGGCCGTCATTGTTGAAGCCGTAGCGGTTGATCACCGCCTCGTCCTCGACAAGCCGGAAGACGCGCGGCCGGTCATTGCCGGGCTGCGGCAGCGGCGTGACGCCGCCGATCTCGACGAAGCCGAAACCGAGCCGGAGCATCGCATCGGGAACTTCCGCGTCCTTGTCGAACCCGGCGGCGAGGCCGAGCGGGTTTGGAAAGTCGATCTCCGCGATCCGGGTACGGAGCATTGGATCGGACCGGACATGCAATCGCGGCGCGAAGGGCGAGGCCATCAGCCGCACGGTCGCGCGATGGGCCGCCTCAGGATCGAGGAGCCTGATCGCGCGCGTACCGAGCGTTGCGGCGATCCGGCCGGTCACGCGATCGTCTCGCCGAAATTAAAGGTTTCATCGGCACGGCGAATGAGACGCAAAGACCTGACCGCCTGCGCCATCGGCAGCGCCCCGTAAAAATGCGGGTACAGCGCGCCCCCGCGCGATGTTTCCCATTTGAGCGCAGGCCCTAGCGCCGCCGCATCGTAACTGACCGCGACAAGATCGTCCCGCCCCGCAAAATGGAGGCGCGCGGTTTCGAGAACCTGATCTTCCGCTGAAAGATGGATGAACCCGTCGGCGCGGTCGATCGCCGCTGGAACGACAAACCCGCCCTTTTTCGACGCTTCGAAGTCGCGCTCGCCTATGATTTTAAAGATGGCCGCCATCGGCGGGGGGTTACTCCGGACTGCGCCG
>CAZNXR010000341.1:0-3160 GCA_964576815.1 uncultured Caulobacterales bacterium
TCTTCCTCCGCTGTCAGGTATTCGGCGCAGCGATGGCGGCGGCGGGGCGCGGCTCGATCGTCAATGTCGCTTCGATCTACGGGACCGTTTCGCCCGATCAAGGGCTCTACGAATACCGACGGCGGCGCGGCGAAGTGTTTTATAAGCCGGTCGCCTATTCCGCCTCGAAGTCGGCGCTCTATAATTTGTCGCGCTACATCGCGGTTTACTGGGGAACGAAAAACGTCCGCTGCAATACGGTGACGTTCGCGGGCGTCTACAACCGCCAGGACCCTGAATTCCTCGCCGGCTACGAAAAGAAGATTCCTCTGAAGCGGCCCGGCCGCGAGGACATGCGCGGCATGGCGTCGGTCGAGGATTACGCTGGTCCGGTCGCATTTCTGCTCTCCGACGCATCGTCCTATATGACAGGCGCCGATCTTCGGGTCGATGGAGGCTTTTGTGCGCTCTGACGCCGAAGGATCAGCCGTATGCTGAGGGATTTTCGCAGCGACCGGGCAGCTTCGCTGATCGCCGGCGATGTGCGGGAAAGCGGCAGGACCGCGGCGGTGCTCGATCCCGCCGAAGGCGCGGCGATCGCGACGCTGCATTTGGCGAACGCGGCTGACGTCAGTGACGCCGTCGCAGCGGCGCGCGGCGCGCAGGCCGCGTGGGCGGCGACGCCCGCGATTGCGCGCGGCGTAATACTGCACAAGGCCTGCAACATCATCGAACAGCGCGCAGATGAACTTTCCTCGATTGTCGCGCGCGAAGCCGGCAAGTCGATGAAGGACGCCTCCGGAGAGACGGCCGGCGCCGTCCTTTGCGGCCGATTTTTCGCCGGCGAGGGCCAGCGCCTGCTCGGAAGGACGATGCCGTCAGGGGCGCCCAACAAGACTGCGATGACGGTGCGCCAGCCTTGCGGCGTCGCCGCGCTGATCACGGCGGCGAACACTCCGGCGCCGAATTTTGCGTGGAAGGTTTTTCCGGCGCTGATCTGCGGTAATGCCGTGGTTCTAAAGCCGGCGGAGGACACGCCGCTTTCCGCCGACTGGATGGGGCGCGCGTTGATCGAGGCCGGGGTGCCGGCCGCCGCGCTGAATGTGGTCCAGGGCCTTGGCGCAGAAATCGGCGAGGCGCTTTACGGCGACAGCGGCATCGACGTCGTCTCCTTCACGGGATCGACGCGCGTCGGGCGGCTGATCGGCGCGCGATGCGGCGCCGACTTGCGCAAAGCGTCGCTCGAACTCGGCGGCAAGAACGCCTTTATCGTGTGCGACGACGCGGACCTCGACAAGGCTGCGCACTGGGCGGCGCTTTCCGCTTTTTCGAATGCGGGACAACGGTGCGCCGCGGGCAGTCGATTTCTGATCATGGATTCGGTCTACGACGCTTTCGCCGAACGCTTCGTCGTGCGCACGCGCGCGCTGAGGCTCGGCGTCGGCGACGACTGCGATATTGGTCCCGTCATCAACGAGCGCCAGCTGAGGAACATGCTCGCCGCGCTTGAACGCGCGCGCGGCGAGGGGGCGCGCGTCCTGTGCGGCGGCGACCGCGCCGGCGGTCCGCTCGCCCGCGGCTTCTACATGGAGCCGACGGTTATTGACGGGCTTTCGCATTCTGCAGAATTATCGTGTACGGAGCTTTTCGGCCCGATCGCGGCGCTCTACCGCGTCACCGATTTCGACGAGGCGTTAGCCCGCGCCGACGCCTCCCCTTACGGCCTGACCGCCGCCATCCATACGAAAAGCATCGATCGAGCCTGGACGTTCGCGCATCGCATCAGGACGGGCGTCGCTGTAGTCAACGCCGGCACGTTCGGCTCAGAACCGCATATGCCTTTCGGCGGCCTGCGCGCTTCGGGCAACGGCTCGCGCGAACCCGGAACGGAGGCGCTGGACGTCTACTCCGAATTGAAAGACGTCTACGTCGTCACGGAGCCTTCACGCTTATGAAGACAGCGGATGTCGCCTGCGTCGCGCTCATCCCCGCGCGGTCCGGATCAAAGCGCGTGCCCGACAAAAATATCGCGCGCCTTAAAGGCCATCCGCTGATCGCCTATTCGATCGCCGCCGCGAGAGCCTCGGGCGTTTTCAGCGCCGTAGTCGTTTCGACGGACGCAGAGGTCTACGCAAATATCGCCCGCCATTACGGCGCCGAGGCGCCGTTCCTCAGGCCGCCTTCTATTGCGGGCGACAAATCGCCGGACATTGAATGGGTCGTCCATGCGTTGAAGGAGCTTGAACGCGGCGGCCGGAGCTTTGACGCGTTCTCTATCTTGCGGCCGACGAGCCCTTGCCGAAAGCCCGCGACGATCAAGCGCGCTTTCGCCCAGTTCGTCGCCGATCGCAGCGCAGATTCGCTGCGCGCCGTTGAGTTGTGCGGGCAGCATCCCGGCAAGATGTGGGTGGTGCGCGGCGCGCGAATGCACCCGTTGATGCCGATGACGCCGGAGGGGCTGACGCCCTACCATTCAACGCAATACGCCGGCTTGCCGAAAGTCTATGTGCAAAATGCAAGCCTCGAGATCGCCTGGTCGCGCGTCGCCCTTGAAAACGGCGTGATCGCCGGCGAGACGCTGACGCCCTTCTTGACCGAGGGCGACGAGGGCCTCGACGTCAACACGCCGCGCGACTGGCGCATCCTCGAGATGATGGTCGGCGACGGAGAGGCCACGCTGCCTAAAATTGACCAGCCGCCTTATCCTGGCTGACGGCTTCTTCGCGCCCCCCCTCGGAACATCCTCACCGCACATAACTGGCGCCGTTGATGTCGAACGTAGCGCCCGTTGCTGACGGGCAGGCGCCTGAGAGCAGAAAGACCGTCATCGCCGCGACTTCTTCAGGGCTTGCGACGCGCCCCAAGGGGATGTCGGCGACGGCTTTCGCGCGCGCGTCGATGTCTTTCGGCGCCATGCGCGTTTCGACCCAGCCCGGCGCGACGGCGTAGAAAAGGATGTTCTCAGGCGCGAGCGCGCGGGCGAAAGTCTTCGTCATGGCGAGGATCGCGCCCTTCGACGCGGCGTAGCCCCCGCCGTCGATCGCGTCGCCGCGATGGCCTGCGCGGCTCGCGATGTTGACGACTATCCCGCCGCCCTTCGTTCGATAATGCGCGATCGCCGCCCGGCAAAGGTCGGCGGGCGCCTGCAGGTTCACTGCGATGTTCGCCGTCCATCCTTCCG
>CAZNXR010000342.1:0-3133 GCA_964576815.1 uncultured Caulobacterales bacterium
TCGCGCTGTTTCCGATGGCGGGCGTCCTTGACCACCGCGAGGCCGCGATGGCGCTCGGCGACCACGTGATCGTGCTCTTGATGGGCGGCTTCATGCTCTCGAAAGGGCTGGAGAAATCGGGCGTGCATGAGCGCCTTGCGCTTTACATGATCGGCCTTGTCGGCGCGTCAGGAAAACGCCTCGTCTGGGGTTTCATGGTCGCGGCAGCGCTCTTGTCGATGTGGATATCGAACACATCGACCGTCCTGATGCTGCTGCCGATCGCGCTCGCCATTCTGGCGCGGGCGAGCGACCGCTCACTCGACGCGCCGGTCGTGCTCGGCATCGCCTATGCGGCCTCGATCGGCGGTCTCGGCACGCTGATCGGCACGCCGCCCAATGTGATCTTCGCCGGCATTTACGAAAGCACCACCGGCGGGGAGTTCGGCTTCATCGAGTGGATGAAGATTGGCATTCCGGTAGTCGTCATCGCTGTCCCGCTCGCTGCGCTGTGGCTGACGCGGAACGTCACCGCGCGCGAGACGGTCGCCATTCCAGACCCAGGCGCTTGGCGGGTTGCAGAGGCGAGAACGCTGCTCGTTTTCGCCGGCGCTGTTCTGCTGTGGGTGACGCGCAGCGAACCCTTCGGCGGATGGTCAGGCCTTTTCGGGATCGGCGGCGCCGGCGATTCAACCGTCGCGCTACTCGCCGTCGCGGCGATGTTCCTGGTCCCCGACGGTAAGGGCCAGGCGCTCCTCGACTGGAAGAGCGCGTCGGACATTCCCTGGGGGATGCTCCTTCTCTTCGCCGGGGGCATCTGCATCGCGGCGGCGTTCGAGAGATCGGGCCTGTCGGCGTTGATCGGGACGTCCTTGTCGGGCGCCGGCGCACTGCCGGTCTTCGTGCTGATGCTCATCATCTGCCTTTCGGTGACCTTCATGAGCGAGTTGACGTCGAACACGGCCGTCGCGACGCTGACGCTTCCTGTGCTGGCGGCCGCCGCCGACGGAACCGGCATTCCGGCCGCGGTCCTGATGGTGCCCTGTGCGATGGCGGCCTCGTCGGGCTTTATGCTGCCGGTATCGACCGCGCCGAACGCCATCGCCTACGGCACCGGCCGCGTCACCGTCGCGAGCATGGCGCGCGAAGGGGCGGCCCTCAATTTTCTTCTGGCGCTCATCATCGCCAGCGTCTGCTATCTGTCGCTGCGTTGAAGGCGGCGTAAGCTGGCGCATTCCGTTTCCTGATTGTCTTTGCTGCGCAGTTCGTCTCCGGGGCCTTTTGCGGCGAAGCGCGTGCGCTTTGCGCCGAACCGGCTCGAAGAACCGCCGGTCATCACCCAATCTACAACTGTCGCAACAGCGGCGCGCAAACCGGCGAAGGGCTCACCGCCGACCTTTGCGCACAACCAGAAACTGGAGATGAGCCATGCGCAATCACGTCAGCCTATTCGCCGCCCTGATCCTGACGGCGAGCCCAGCCTTCGCCGGCGAAGCGAAAGACGCCGTCAAGTTCCGCTTCGACCGCTCCGCTCTTCGAACCGATGAAGGCGCCGAGGAAGTCTATCGCGCCATGCGCGCCCGCGCCGCGCACAAGTGTGATCCGCGCGGCGACCGGGTCCGGACGGCGATCGAAGCGTGCGCGGACGATCTCGTTTCGCAATGGGTGAGCGCCGCGGGCGACCGGCGCCTTGCCGCCATTCACGCCGCCGAGGGCTGACTGCTAGAGCTTCGGGCGATTGATAGGAATCGCCCAAGCTCTAGTTTTCGGTGGTCGCGGCGGCTTTGCGAAAAACCGCGTTGCACTTTTGTCGCGCGCCGCTCTAGACGGCGTCGAGCGTCATGTGCCGCGCACGCGCGGCATGTTCGATCGCGGCGGCGCCGTCGTCGCTGATGTTCAGCGTCGTGCGGATGAGTTCCAGGACGCGGATTTCGGTCATGGCAAGGCCGCCATCCGCCGTCACCACATCGACCGCGGCGGCATAGGCGGTCTCAGCGAGATGGGCCGGGATCGCCGCCGACGCCGAGGCGAGCACCTTGTGGAGGCCGCCATCCGACGACATCAGCTTGCCGCAGGCCTCGGCCGTATCGACGAGCGATTCCTCGTCCGACCCCTCGAACAGCGAGAACGAGCGCACCACGCGGCCGATCGAGCGCAGTTCCTTCTCCGACATCCGCCCGTCGGAGGCGGAGGCCGTCACCATCAGATAAATGATCGCTTCCTGGGACGTGAGACGCGGGGCGTGGTCGGCGGACATGGTGGGCTCCAGAGAATTCCCTCGATCCCTTACGCCAAAACCGCCGCGGCTGAAAAGCGCGGCAGGCCCCCGTTTTGGAAATGGCGGGTTGCGCGCTAAGAGCGACCATGCAGCCAACCGCAATTTCCACTATGACGCGCCGAGCCTTCACCCCTGCCGACATCGCCGGCGCCAAGTCCTGGCCTTTCGAGGAGGCGAGGAAGCTCGACGAGCGGTTGAAGCGGCTGAAGCATGACGGCGTCGTCCTCTTTGAGACGGGCTACGGACCTTCGGGCCCGCCGCATATCGGCACCTTCGGCGAGGTCGCGCGCACGACCATGGTGCGCCGCGCCTTCGAACTGATGACCGGCCGGAAAACCCGACTCATTTCCTTTTCCGACGACATGGACGGCATGCGGAAAGTTCCGCCGCATCTGCCGAACCAGGAAATGCTTGTCCAATATCTGCAAAAGCCGCTGACGACGGCGCCCGATCCCTGGGGTAGCCACAAAAGCTTCGCCCATCACAACAACGCGAAACTGCGCGCCTTTCTTGACCAGTTCGGTTTCGACTACGAGTTCCTGTCGGCGACCGAGCAGTACCAGTCGGGAAAGTTCGACGGCGCGCTTGTCCGCGTGCTTGAGCGTTATGACGCGATCATGGAGATCATGCTCCCTTCGCTCGGCGACGAGCGGAAAGAGACCTATTCACCGATCCTGCCAATCTCGCCGAAATCGGGACGCGTGCTTTATGTGCCGCTCCTCGAACGCAACGCCGCGACCGGCGAAATCGTTTTCGAAGATGAAGACGGCGAGCGCATCAAGATGCCGGTCACCGGTGGTCGCGCCAAACTGCAATGGAAGGCGGACTGGGCGGGGCGCTGGTTCGCGCTCGGCGTCGATTACGAAATGGCGGGCG
>CAZNXR010000343.1:0-3133 GCA_964576815.1 uncultured Caulobacterales bacterium
CGCGCATATCGGGCGTCAGCGCGACGTCCGGCGGCGACGTTTCGGCGCGCATCCGCGTCAGGTGCATCTGGAAGATATCGATCGCGGCGTAAGCGGTCTCGAAGAGCTGGGGCTTTGCTTGCTGGCGCGACTTGGCGATCGCAAGCTGCCGATCGACGCGCTGGCGCGTATCTTCGATGAAGGTCGTAACGGCGCCCGAAAAGCTCTCCATCCGTCTAGGCGGCGGCGTCGGTTCGAGCGCGGGCAAGCCCGGCGCCGGCGCGTTGAATCGCGTCAGCACGCGCGGATTGGCGTTAAGATCGACGGAAACGACGACATCGGCGCCGAGGAAGCGCGCCAGGCTGACCGGCGTCGGATTGGCGACCGCGCCGTCGACGAGCCATCGGGGCCCGCGCTGCACGGCGTGAAAGATGACGGGGATCGCGGAGGAGGCGCGCGCCGCTTCGATCACCGAACCCTGGGTGATCCAGACCTCTTCGCCGGTGCCGAGATCGGCGGCGACCGCGCCGTATTTGACGGGCAGTTCCTCGATCTTCCGGTCGAAGGCGGAGAACGCCGAAAAGGCCGGCGTCGTGTCGATAAGGCCGCCGCGATTGACCCAGAAATTGAAGGCGCCGAACGCCGACACGGGCGAAAGCTCGCGCGCCCAGGCTTCAAACTCGTCCAGCGCGCCGCACAGCCAGGCCCCGCCGACCAGGGCGCCGACCGAACAGCCGGCGACAACATCGGGCTTGAGGCCGATATCATCGAGCGCGCGCAGGATGCCGACATGCGCCCAGCCGCGCGCCGCCCCCGACCCCAGAACCAGCCCGAATTTCTTCTTCATCCCCGACCGGTCACGCGGAAAGGTTTCAATAACGACCGCCGATTGTGGCCCGGGTCCCCGCCGCCTTCAACACCCGCTTAACCATAAGGCGCGATCCTGCCTGGCAGGGAATTGCGGATCTGTCGATGGACCTTTCAAAATCAACGCTTCTGGCTGGCCTCGGCCAGCGGCTCCAGTTTCTCGCCGCGCGCACGAGCGTCATCGCCGAGAACATCGCGAACAGCGACACGCCTGACTTTGTCGCGCGCGACCTGTCGGCGCCGTCCTTCGACGCGCGCGTCGGCGCGGCGCTCCGCGTCAGCGACCCGCGTCATCTCCAGGCGGGCGGCGGCGCGGGCGCCGCGGCGAAAACGCATTTTGCCCCGGACGGCGAGGCCTCGCTCTCCGGCAATCAGGTGTCGATCGAAACGCAGATGATGAAGCTTTCCGAGACCCGCATGGAATACGGCCTCGCCTCGTCGATCTACCGCAAGAGCGTCGATCTGATGCGGCTCGCGGTGCGCGGGGGAAGATAGGAGCTGAAGAATGGACGATCTCAACACCGCGCTTTCCGTTTCCGCTTCCGGCATGCGCGCACAAGCAGGGCGCATCCGCATCGTCGCGGAGAACATCGCCAATGCGAATTCAACCGCCGTCGCGCCGGGCCTTGAGCCCTACCGGCGCCAGGTGCCGGTGTTCTCGTCCTTTCTCGACAAGGATGTCGATGCGACGCTCGTGAAACTGTCGCGCGTCGAACTTGATCCGACCGCCTTCACCGTGCGGCACGATCCGGCGCACCCGGCGGCCGACCCCGAAGGCAATGTTCTCGTCGCAAACGTCAATCCGCTGATCGAGATGATGGACCTGCGCGAAGCGCAGCGCAGCTACGAGGCCAATCTCGGCGCGCTCGACCAGGTGCGGTCGATGGCGGCCGCGACTTTGCGAATTCTGGAGTAAGCGATGTCGATCGACGCTCTTCGCGCCGCTGAAGCCTACGCGCAGGCCGCGCGCGCCGCGCCCTCGCGCGAGGCCCTCGCGCCGGCATCCTCTTTCGGCGCGCTCCTCAACTCGGCGATTGCCGAGACGGCGTCGTCATTGCAGGCGGGCGAAGCCGCCGCCGCGCAGGTCGCCGCGGGCGAAGCCAATCTCGTCGATGTCGTCACGGCGATTTCCGCCGCCGAGGTCAGCCTTGAAACCGCGCTCGCCGTCCGCAACCGGGTGATTGAGGCCTATCAGGAAATCATGCGCATGCCGATTTAGGCTTGCGCGCGACCCGTTGCTCCGTAATCTTCCCCGCACTGAAAAGGGGAACCCGCCGATGATCGTTCGCTTCGCCGCCGCTTCGCTGCTGGCGCTTGCCGCCTGCGCGAAGAAAGAGGAAGCGCCGGCGCCCGCGCCCGTCGCCGCAGCCGCCGTGCCGGAGGTTGCAACGACGGTCGCCGCGGAGGATGTTGTCATCGCCGAAGCGGAGGATGCCGACATCGCCTGCCCCGTGCTCGACAGCCGCAACTGGAAAGCCTCGACGGCGCCCGCCGGCGACGGCCATTCCCTGACGATCGAGGGCGAAATCGATCTGCCGACGCCAGGCTATGCGCTGATCTGGCGCGCCGGGATCGCCGATCGCGCGATGCCCCCTGGCCTGCGCGTGCATCTCGACGCCGTCCCGCCCGCCGATCTCGTCATGCAGGTGGTGACGCCGACGCCGGTCAGCTGGTCGATGGACGGCGCCAATGCGCAATACCGCGTCGTCTATGTGCTGTGCGGGGGCGAACCGGTCGCCGAGATCGCGGACGTCGGCCCGAAGACAGAATAGCGCACCCCCCTGCTGCTGGCCGCGCTTGAGCGGACGCCCTTTCTTTCCGATGATTCCCACTCTTGCAGGGCTGGAGCGACGATGGCTGACTTCGATCTCATCATCCGCAACGCCACGATCTTCGACGGGTCGGGCGGCGCGCCGGTAAAGGGCGACATTGCGGTTAAGGACGGGCGCATCGCGCAGCGCGGCGAGCGCCTTGGAACCGCGGTGCGCGAGATCGACGCGAGCGGGCTGTGGCTGACGCCGGGCCTTCTCGACATCCACACGCATTACGATCTCGAAGTGGAACTGGCGCCGGGCCTCCCGGAATCGGTGCGTCACGGCACGACGACGGTCGTCGTCTCGAACTGCTCGCTCGGCCTTGCTTTCGGCGCCCAGCGGGAAGGGGGAGAAGACCCCGTCGTCGATTGCTTCGCGCGCGTCGAGAATATTCCAAAGCCCGTGCTGAAGCGCGTCGCCGACTGCGTGACGTGGAACGATTCCGCCGACTATCTCGCCCATCTCGACACGCT
>CAZNXR010000344.1:0-3128 GCA_964576815.1 uncultured Caulobacterales bacterium
ATTAACCGATTGAGATGGGACAAGCCGCCGCGCGAGGCGGACAGGCTCGCCGCCCTCGAACGCCTGCTCGGCAAAGACTGATCAGGCGTCGATCTTGAAGCCTTTGTCCTGGAGGAATTTCTTCAGTTCGCCGGTCTCGAACATTTCGCGGACGATGTCGCAGCCGCCGACGAATTCGCCTTTGACATAGAGCTGCGGGATCGTCGGCCAGTCGGAAAAATCCTTGATGGCCTGCCGGGTCGCCGGATCGGCGAGCACATTCTCCGACCCATAATCGACGCCAAGATAGTCGAGGATCTGCACGACCGCGGAGGAAAAGCCGCATTGCGGAAAATTCGGCGTGCCCTTCATGAACAGCATGACGGCGTTCTGATCGATTTTCGCCTTGATCGCGTCGAGTGCGGCCTGATCCGACATTTCCTCATTCCCTTCGGTAGTCTTGCGTTAGCTAGGATCGGCCCCCGGCGGGGTCAAGCCGCGCCGAGAGCAGCATCTCAAGGCGGGCAGGCTCGACTGGCCGCCTGACCGCCGCCAGCGTCTGCTCCAAATGTCGGGGCTTGGTCGTTGTCGTAATGACGACGCTGGCCGGGCCGCCCCTCATCACAAAAGCGAGCGCAGCGTCGAAGGGCGGCAGGCCGCTCGTTTTCGCAAGGACGGTGCGCGCGGCTTCGGAATCGGGGCGCGAAAGACCGCCCCGCACCACCTGCCGGGCAAGGCGCCAGAAGTCGGAGGGCAGCAAAGGGGCGCCGCGCGGCGGCGCAAGCGCGCCCTGCGCCAGCGGCGCGATCGCCGCCGTCATGACGCCGGCCGCGCGCGCCTCCCGGAACAGCGCCTCGTGCCGGCGATTGATGAAATTATAGGCGCCCATGATGGCATCGGCGCCGCACGCCAGCGCATGGGCGAGCGGCGCGCCTTCGCCGCAAACGCCGAACGCCTTGATTTTTCCTTCCGCCTTCATCGCCGTCAAAACCGGGAAAGCGGCGTCGATCTCACGCAGGGAAGGTCCGTGGAGATAAAGGAGATCGAGCGCATCGCGGCGGAGCGCGCGACGACTCCGCTCGACGTCGGCGCGCATGCCGGCTTCGGTGAAATCCTTGAAGATCCGTGCGCCCGCCCGCCTGGTGCCCGTCTTGGTACTGACGAAAATCTCGCCGGCGCCGAGCGCGGCGAGCGCCTGGCCGAGACGCGCTTCCGCCTCGCCGTAAAAAGGCGCAGTGTCGAAATGCCCGACGCCGCCTTCGAGCGCCGCCGCGACAAGGCGTTCCAGCTTTCGCTCGCTGTACCAGCGGGCGCCGTGCGGGCCGGAGACGCCGAAACCAAGCGCGGCGCTCATCGCGCCCCGCCCTGAAAAGCCATCGCGGCGACCGGCGACCACGGCCCCCCTTCGTACCGCCAGAGCTGCAATCCTTCGGCGATCGCCTCGAAGGGCGAGAAGCCTGCCGACAAATGATCGAAGAGCGCCAACGCCTGCGCTGGGCTCACCTTATTCTGCACGGTCACATGGGGGCGGAATTTCTCCCGGTCCTGCCGCATCAGCCAAGGGTCGAACGCCGCCGCCAATGCGGCGCGTACGGACAGAAGCTCGTCGCCTTCCAGCCGGAACGCCGTCCCGCGGCCGAGCTTCATCAGCCCCGCAACCTTAAGCGAGAAAGGCGCGCGCCGCCCCGCTTCCCGTGCAAGCGTTTCGAGCACCGCGCGCTCCTCCCCGCCCGGAAGATTGTGAAAGAGCGTCACATGCGCCTTCAGGTGATTGATCGCCGCGGGGAAGTGCGCGGCGCGCAACCTGTCGAAATAGTCGAACGAAGCATCATCGAGCTGCAACGTGACGATCAGCGGCTTGAACAAGGGACGATCAATCGACGCACAGCGCCGCTGTGACCTTTCCATCGACGATTTCGGCGTAGCAGCCGAACGGACTGTCGTTCGCTTGGCAGATCCCCGGCGCTTCCGCGCCCGTCACCGCGTCCGCTCCCGGCCCCAGCAGGCATTTGCCTTCGCAATCGGCCTTGTCGCGGCAGACTTTCCCGGCGTCGGCGTAAGGGGCGACGCAGCGCCAGGCGCCGAGAAGGCCCTCCTGCCGGACCTCGCCGTTCCTGGCGGCGCAAGCCTCCTTGTCGATGGCGGCGAGCGATTCGGCCCGCAGATCGTCGATCGTCTTCTCCTGCACAGGAAGGTCGTCGACGGGATAGGAAGGCTCGACTTCCGCGGCCGCAACCGGTTGTATCGGACCGTCGGCGGCGCGTTCGGCCGGCTTAGCACAAGCGCCAAACGCCAGTACAAGTGTGGCGAGCAAGACGCGCATGAGAACCTCCAGTTTGGTTAATCTCGGCCCTTGATCATAAGGTTGTTGCGCTGGCGGCGCAATTTTGAGACCTTGGCGACAGGCGGGCGGAGTTTTGCGTAATGCGAGCGTTGCTGACGGCGATCGGGGTCTTCGGCCTCGGCGTTCTGGGGTGGTTTCTCTACAATATCATTCCGGCGTCAGGGGTTCTTGCGAACCTCCAGCCGAAGCTTGTCGATCAATGCCGCAGCGTCGCCGTTTTTCCGGGCACGGAGGACGTGACGATCGACGAAGACACCGGCATCGCTTTCATTTCGGCGGACGACCGCCGCGCGACGGCCGCCGGCGCGCCGGTCCAGGGCGGCATCTACGCGCTGCGGCTCGACGGATCCGATCGCGTGTCGAAAGTCTCGCCGGAGAGCTTCGGCGATTTCCACCCGCACGGCATCAGCCTCTGGCGCGGCGAGGATGGGCGCAAGCGTCTGTTCGCCATCAACCATACGATCGCCGACGGCGAAAAGGTCGAGATTTTCGATGTCGGGTTCGGCGGTGCGCTTTTGCATGTCGATACGGTCGCCTTCCCTGAAATGTCCTCGCCGAACGATCTCGTCGGCGTCGGGCCGCGCAGCTTTTACGTCACCAATGACCGGGGCTTCAAAGGCGGCGTCATGGAGACGCTTGAGGCTTATCTCGCGCTGCCGGCGTCGAGCCTTGCCTTTTACGACGGCCAGACCGGTTCGATCGTCGTCAAGGGCCTGACATTCGCCAATGGCGTCAACGTCTCGGCGGACGGCAAGACCCTTTTCGTGTCGGAGTTCCTGCGACGCCGCATCGGCGTTTACGAACG
>CAZNXR010000345.1:0-3126 GCA_964576815.1 uncultured Caulobacterales bacterium
CGCGCGCTTGGGGCGAAAGCCCCTTTTATCAGGCCCAGCTCGACGGTCCGGCGCCGGACCGGCTGGGGCATCAACCGATCGACCCCTATGAACCGGACGCAGAACTTGGCGACGCGATCCTGCGCGGGCGTCTTTCGATCGGCGCAGAGACGATCGACTGCTATGGCGAGCTCGAACGGCTATGGGATCTTGCGGGCCGCGAAGGGTCCTTGCACGATTTCATGCACGAGTTCCTCTGGCTCCGTCATCTTGCGCGCTTCGGCGTTCGGGCGAAGGAGCCGGCGATGCGTCTGGCGCGCGCTTGGTTCGACGCCTATGAGCGTTGGTCGCCCGACGGCTGGTCGCCGCATACGACGGGCGAGAGGCTCATTCACCTATGCTGTCACGGTCAGCTGGTGCTCGCCGCCGGCGACGCGATGTGGCGCAGCCGGGTGCTCTCGTCGATGGCGCGTCAGACCCGCCACCTCGCCCGCTCAGGCCATCGCGCGGGTTCGGCCTATGATAGGCTGATGACGGCGACTGCGCTCACCGTTGCGGCGCTATCGCTGCCGGGGTGCGAGGCGGCGAGCGAAAAGGGGCTGGAACTCCTGCGTCGCGAATTGCGCTTGCAGATCAGGCCGGATGGCGGCCATGTCAGCCGAAACCCGTCCCGCCAGCTTGCATTGGTCGTTCGCCTGCAGATGGTCGTTAAAGCGCTTGAGGCCCAACGGCTGACGCCGCCAGGCTTTCTGAAGCACGTCGTCGGACGCGCGGCGGCGCATGCGCAGTTGTTTCGGGCAGGCGACGGAAAGCTTGCCGTTTTCAACGGAGGGTTTGAAGACGACGGCGGCGCATTGGTCGCTGCGTTGACCGCCGTCGAGCAGGATGTCGAGCCGGCCGGCTTTGCACGGCATTCAGGATTTCAGCGGCTCGAGGCCGCGCGCAGCGTCCTTATCGCCGATGTCGGCGCGGCGCGCGGCGGCGCTATCGCGTCAAATGCGTATCAGAGCGGGGCGTCCTTCCATTTTTCTTCCGGGCGCAGCCGCATCGTCGTCAACTGCGGGTCTGGCGATCGCATGCAAGGCGAATGGCCGGGGGCTCTAAGGTTAGCGGCTGCGCATTCGACCGTATCGATCGATCCGCCGTCGATTGCGGGCAACCTCTTTCGCGGCGCCGTCATCACGCATCGACGCGCCGAAGAGCAGCGCGGCCATCTTCTTGAGATCGAGCGTTCCTTCGCCGGAGAGGGAGCAGCGGCCGGGAGTCCCGGCGGTCTGACGCATTTGAGGCGGTTTTATCTCGCCGCACGCGGCGACGACCTTCGCGGCGAAGACCGCCTGTCGCGCGCCACGCCGGCGATCGGCGGCGCCTGGAAACTCCGATTTCATCTCCATCCGGGCGTCAAGGCGTCAATGGCGCGGGATCGCCGCAGCGTCATTCTCTCCTTGCCTAACAAGGAAGGATGGAAGTTCCGCGCGAATATTGAGGCGCTGACGATCGAGAAGAGCATTTATTGCGGCGCCGGCGCATTGCCGCAAGCGACTGAACAAATAGTTATTTCACTAGCCTGCGCGGGGGCCTTGGAAGCCAGTACGAGGGAGGATATTGTCATCAAGTGGAGTTTTCGCCGGATGGATGGCGTTTGACGTCCGGCGAGGGGAGGGCGCCTATGCTGAAGAATTTATTGAAGCGGTTCGGGCCTCGAAGGCGAGATGAAAGCGTCCCGGATTTACTGCGTTCAATCGATGTCGCAGCGCTCCTCAATCGACCGCAGCGCCGTATCGATCAACGATTCTCCCGTCGGCTCATCGAAGGCAAACGCGTACTGATCACGGGCGCGGGAGGAACGATCGGATCAGAGCTTGCGCGCCAGGCGGCGGCGCTTGCGCCCGAACGGCTCGCCCTAGTCGACAATTCGGAGTTCAATCTTTACGCCATCGACCTCGAACTCAGCGAGCAAGGGTACGGCGATAGGCTCTTCACCTCACTCACGGATGTCTGCTGCAAAGACCACCTCGACCGCGTCTTCGACCTCCTGAAGCCGGATGTCGTCCTTCACGCGGCCGCTTACAAGCATGTGCCGATTGTCGAGAACAATCGCTGCGCCGGCGCGCTCGTCAACGTCCTGGGCGCCAAGCTCGTCTTCGACAACGCCACGCGCGTCAAGGCGGAAAAAGTCGTCTTCATTTCGACTGACAAGGCGGTCAATCCGTCGAGCTTCATGGGCGCGACGAAGCGGATCGCGGAGCTGTACGCGCAGGCGCTTGACGTCGCGCAGAACGAGACTCGCTTCGTCACCGTGCGCTTCGGCAATGTCCTTGGTTCGACGGGATCGGTGGCGCCGCTTTTTGCGCGTCAGATTGAACGCGGCGGTCCGGTGACGGTGACACATCCGGATATCCAGCGCTTCTTCATGACGACGAAGGAAGCGGTGCAGCTTGTCTTGCAGGCGGCGAGCCTTGATCACGCGCAAAAGTCCGTGCTTACGCATGACGGGCGGATTTTCGTTCTGGACATGGGCGAGCCGGTCAAAATTCTCGATCTCGCCAAGCGCATGATCGAAGCGGCGGGCCTGACGCCCGGGAAAGACATCGAAATCAAGTTCTCCGGATTGCGGCCGGGCGAAAAACTCTTCGAAGAGGTGTTTCTCGATACGGACAAGCTGGTGGCGACGGGCGCGGACGGGGTCCTTCTCGCTTCGCCGGCGATGATAGATCTGCCGCTCCTGAACCCGCGGCTCGGCGAAGTCGTAAAGGCCGCGCGCGAGGGCGATCGTAAATCGTTAGACGTTGCAGTTCATGCGCTGGTCCCTGAGTTCAGCCCGGCGTTCGGCGAAGGGCAGGGCGCACGTCAGGCTCCGTGACTACGCTTTCGTTTCCCGCGCGGGCGGATTAGACGGGGCGCGCCGTTTCCGGAGCCTCTGATGGACGAATTCGCGATAGTTCGCCGCGCTCTATTGTCCGTGTCCGACAAGAGCGGTCTTGAAGAGTTCGCACGTCGCCTTGCGGCCGCGGGCGTTGAATTGGTCTCGACCGGCGGCACGGCGGCTGCGCTGAAAAAAGCCGGGCTCGCGGTTCGCGACGTATCTGACCTCACCGGATTTCCCGAAATGATGGACGGGCGCGTGAAAACGCTGCATCCGAGAGT
>CAZNXR010000346.1:0-3116 GCA_964576815.1 uncultured Caulobacterales bacterium
CTTGGAATCATACGCTCGCACACGAGTCTCACATAGGCCGCGCGGTCCGCTTTGTATTCGGGCGGCAAGGCATGCAGCGCCAGCAGCGTACGGTTCACACGCATCTTCGCGGCGCGCGCAGCCTCGCCCGCGGCGATCAGCATTTTCTCTTCATCGCCGGGCGTAAGGCCGTAGCCCGATTTGATCTCGACGGTCGCAACCCCGCCGCGCCGCAGCGCTTCAAGGCGCGCAATCGCGCTTTCAACGAGGTCCTCCAGCGAAGCCTCGCGCGTTGCGCGCACCGTCGAAAGAATGCCGCCGCCGGCGCGCGCGATCTCTTCATAAGTCGCGCCGTTCTGGCGCGCTTCGAACTCGCGGGCGCGGTTTCCGGCGAAGACAAGGTGCGTGTGACAGTCGATGAGCGCCGGGGTGATCCACCGCCCGCCCAGAAACTCGACATGCCGCGCAGGCGGGGCCGCGGCGGCTGCGCCCACATAGGCGATGCGCCCGCCTCCGACGCCGACGGCGCCGGCCTCAATCGCGCCAAAAGGACCGGCGACGGCCGGGTCCATGGTCGCGACTCGCGCGTCCATCAGAAGAAGATCGAGCATCAGGTCTTTTCCGAGAGGCGGAACCTCGGTCTATAACGGCTTTGCGGCCGCGCCGCCATTTGGGAGACCGCTATGAGAGAAGCCGCCGAATCCGAGTGTCGCGGGTGGCGGTCGATCGCCGACCTGTTGACCGGCGGCCAGACGGCGCCGGTTGCGCTCCTCGGCGCGCCGCTCAATGAAAAATCGCTGACGCCCGGGCGCTGCGACCTGGCGCCGAAGGTGCTGCGCGAGACCTTGAAGCGCTTCTCGGTATTTGACCTTGAGACGGCGACTGACCTTGCGGCTCTGCGCATTCTTGATGCGGGCGACGTATTCCTCAAGACGCTGACGCCGGAGGAGTCGTTTGCGCCGCTGCGCGACCGCGTCGCCGGCCTCAAGCAGAAACTCATCGTCATCGCCGGCGGCAACAACGCCGTCACCCGGCCCTGCGTTCACGGGCTCGGACCTCTCGCAAGGACCGGCCTCATCACGCTCGACGCGCATTTCGATCTTCGCGATACCGACTGCGGGCTCACGAACGGCAACCCTGTCCGTGCGTTGATTGAGGACGGCTTGCCGGGCGCCAATATCGTCCAGATCGGCCTTGCACCCTTCGCCAACACGCGCCGCGCGTTCGAGTTCGCGGCGGCGCAGGGGATCACGGTGCGATCGATCGCGGATGTGAAAACATGCGGCGTTGTTGCGCTTCTGGAGGAGGCGATCGAGGCGCTTTCGGCGCGCTGCGAGCGGCTCTACGTCGATTTCGACATCGACGTGATTGACCGCGCCCAGTGCCCTGGCGCGCCGGGCGCGCGGCCGGGCGGCATGTCGGCCGATGAGTTCTTCGTCGCGGCGCGCCTGATCGGCGCTTCCCCGCGCGTTGCAGCCGTCGATCTCACCGAATTCGATCCTGCGCTCGACCATGCAGACATAACGGCGTTGACGGCGGGCCGCTGGTTCGCCGAACTGATCGCCGGATTTTCGACGAGACTATGACGCCGGCGCGGGCTGTGACCGAGGAAAGCGCCCGTGTGCGGGTCAAGGCGCGCGAGGCGCGCCCGCTCTTCGATCTCGCGGCGGCGCGCGGCGCTGACGTTTCCCGGCTGCTGGACGCGTTGCATCTCGACCCCTTGCTGTTCGACGCCGACGGCGAAATGGCGCTCGCCGATTATTTTAGGGCGCAGGATCTGATCGCGGCGGCGCTGCAGGACGAAACGCTGCGCATGTCTGCACGTCAGCTGCTTCCGGGAACGATGGATTTCGTGCTTGCGCAACTGGTCGGCGCCGGTTCGCTCATGGATGCGATGAAGACGCTCGCGCAGTCGTTCAACCTTCTGCACGGCGGCGAGTTCAACATGGTGCGCCGGCGCGGCGACGTCATCTCGTTCGTCATCGACGACCGTCTTTTTCCCTACACGCTGAAAGACAGTCCGGCGTTCCTGCGTTTTTCCCTCGAATGCATTCAGATTTTTCTTCACTGCATTTTGGCGACGGTCTCCCGTCCGCATGCGAACGCCGGCCTCCGGCGTGTCTCCGTAACGCGCGAGGCGCGATCGAAGGACGCCTTGCACCTTGAATTCTGGGGCGCGCCGGTGCGCTTCGGCGCAAGCGTCTACGCACTCGATTACAGCTACGACGCGGCGACAGCGGCGATCACGCCGCCAGGGACCGGATCCCTTAAGGCTTCAGCGGTGCTCGCCGAGATCGCTGTAGCCGCCGGACCAGTCCATCTTGCGGGGCGGGGCCCCGAGACCGCCGACTTTGTCCGGCGCGCGCTCGCAAAAGGCGTCATTGACCAGACGCGCATCGCCGCACTCGCCGGCGTCAGCGCCGCGACGCTCCGCCGGAGGCTGGAGGCGGAGGGGGCGAGCTTTCGCGACCTGCGAAAGGAAGTCCTTAACGAAACGGCGAAAACTCTTCTGCAGCGCCGTAAGAGCGTCGCCGAAGTTGCTGATGAACTTGGCTTTTCCGACTTCAGAGCCTTCAACCGCGCGTTCAAGGCGTGGAACGGCGTCACGCCAAAGGCCTTCGCCCAGCGAAGGTGATTGAATGCCGATTGAGCGAAAATGTCCACCAAGGGCGATCGGTCCTGTCATGGAGCGCCAGCGCCCCGACTCCTAAAAATCCGCATTGAACGCGCATTCTGAAGCGCGGCGACGGGAGGGAATATGCGCACGAGATCACTAACCACGACGGCCTTGCGCCTTGCAGCGCTGGGATTTGCTTCCGCCGGCGCCATCAGCGTCGGAGCGTCGCCCGCATCCGCGCAAGGAACAGCGGCACGCGAGTCGGCAGACGAGATCGTCGTTTCGGCGCGCCGGCGCAATGAATCGCTGAAAGACGTGCCGATCGCGGTTTCGGCGTTCAGCGGCGCGTCGCTCGAAGCGATCGGCGCGGCGGACCTGACGGACATCGGCGACATTACGCCGAACGTCACGCTTGAGACGACGCGCGGGACCAATTCGACGCTGTCGGCGTTCATTCGCGGCGTAGGCCAGCAAGACCCGGTCGCAGGTTTCGAAGCCGGCGTCGGTCTTTATATCGACG
>CAZNXR010000347.1:0-3115 GCA_964576815.1 uncultured Caulobacterales bacterium
CCGAAGCGGGCGCTCGCAGGCGGCTCCGAACGCGTCGACTCGCGGGTCGTCGAAATCATCTACGCGCTGGACCCGGGCGCGGCGGCGATCGTCGGCCAGCGGCTCGACGTTTTCATCGACGATGCGCGCGAGTCCGCTGTCGCGAAGGCCGCGTCGTGAGGACGCCGTCCATTCTCGCGACTGCGTTGCTTCTCGGCGCCTGCGCCGCCGGCCCGGATTACATCGGCGCTGACCTTTCATCGCTGACGCCGACCGCCTTCGAAGACACGGGCGCTGCGGCGGCGCCGGCCGACTGGTGGCGTACGCTCGGCGATCCGGTGCTTGGCGAGCTTGTGGCTGATGCGCTCGCCGCCAATCGCGACCTGCGCGCGGCCGAGGCGAACGCCCGAGCGGCGCGCGCCGACTATGGCCTTTCGCGGTTCGATCTTGCGCCCGCCCTACGTGCGGACGCGCAATACCGGCGCCAGCGCGTTTCGGCGGACGGACTTGGCGCGATGATCCCCGGCGTTCCGTCGGGCGAACCTTTTCCGGATACGGATCTTTTCGACGCGGGCCTTGCCGCCGGCTGGGAGATTGACTTCTGGGGCCGCGTGCGGCGGGCCGTTCAGGCCGCCAAAGCAAATTACGAGGGGGCCGAAGCCGATCGTCGCAGCGCAGCCGTGCTGGTGACCGCGGATGTTGCGGCGTCTTATGCAAGCCTGCGCGGCGCTGAGCGTCAGCGCGACGTTGCAGTGAAGAATGCGCAAAAGCAGGCTGAAACCCGCGCGCTTACCGAAAGCCTGGAACAGGCAGGCCGCGCTTCGAGCCTCGACGCTGCGCGCGCGCGCGCACAGGCTGAAGCGACCGAAGCGACGATCGCCCCCCTTGAAGCGGCGATCGCACGGGAAAAGCGGCGCCTTGCCGTGCTGACGGGCAGATCGCCGGACGGCCTTGCGGCGGCGCTGCACGCCCCGGCGGCTTTTCCGCGAATTCCGGACGCTGCGCCCAGCGGCGACCCGGCGCTCATTCTCCGCCAGCGTCCGGACATGATGCGCGCCGAGCGCGATCTTGCCGCGGCGACAGCGCAAATCGGCGTTGCGACCGCGGACCTTTTCCCGCGCGTACGCTTTATCGGCGCGTTCGGGGCGAGTTCATCGACGCTGTCATCCTTCGGAACCGCGCCATCCGTCGATTACGGGTTCGGCCCAACGATCGAATGGGCGGCGTTCGACCTTGGCCGGGTGCGCGCGCGCATCCGGCAGTCTGAAGCCCGCGCCGACGCCGCACTGGCGCGTTACGAGCAGACAGCGTTGACGGCACTTGAAGAAACGGCGAACGCCTTCACCGATCTCTCCCACGCGCGCCAAGGAAACGCGCGGCTGAAGTCGTCGGTCGCAGCAAGCGCTGACGCCGCAGCGCTCGCCGAAGCCCGTTACCGCGCCGGGCTTGACGATTTTCTGGCGGTCCTTGACGCCGACCGTCGCCTTCTCGAAGCGGAGCGCGCGCTCGCCGAAAGCGACACGCGCGTGCTTCACAATTACATCGCCGTGTACCGCGCGCTCGGCGGCGGCTGGCGCGTCAGCGAAAGCGGTAACGTCGCGGCCGCCGCCCCGCAGTGAAAGGCGCACGCCCAACGCTCACAAGCAGCGCTTCTCTAATTTTCTTCACTCCGGCCGCGTTCAATCAACCGGTCGAGTTCGCGGTGGAAATGGCGCAGGCGGTCTTCTTGCTCCGACCACAACGGCCCTCGAAAGCCGCGTGATTTGACGCCGCGCTGTACGGCTGAGACGAGTTCGACGTCCTGATCGAGCACTTCGCCGAGATCGGGTTTTACGTCCGCCGGAATGTGCTCGATCTCGGGCCGCACCTCGCCCGACACATCCGCACCCTTCGGCAGCCCCATCCATCCGGGTACGGTGTAACTGGGGTCGTCGACATAGCGGAACATCGTCATGTTGTCGTAGTAGAAGCGCTCCGGGTCGGTCGGATGCGGCTGGAAGCGCATGATGAAGACGCCCTCCGGGTGCATGCCGATCTGCACGTTCGGGAAAAAACCGGTCGCCCAGCTGTCGGTCAGCTGTCCGTCGCTCAGATTATCGTAATAGTCGAGGCCGAACCTCTTGCCGCGCGCGCGCTTCGCCTTCTGGATCGCGACGCGCACATCCTCCGCCGAGCCCTCGAACGTCGCCGGATCGAGCCCGGCTTCCATCATCATAAACTGCTGATAGGGATCGATCTTGTTGCGATCGGATACGCGATGGGACTTGACGCCGATCGGCACGATCATCCGCGAAAAGCCGTTCGGGTACAGATCGACCTGACTGTAATCCTCCATCACGCCCTGCGTCTGCGGGTGGATGTGCGGCAGGTGATAGGTCTCATAAAAAGCATCGACGCCGGTCTTCCAGTTCGCAAGCCATTCGCTCCGAACATGGCGGACGACGTTCATCTTCTCGATTTCATAATTCTCGATGTAGCCCTCCGGCAGGCCGATCCAGTCGCGCAGCGTTGGCGCCTTGCCGTCCATGTTGATGAAAATGAGGCCGCCGACGACATCACAGCGGACTTCGGTGAGGCCGGGGCGATGCCTGATGAGCTTCGGGTCAAACGTCGCTTCGTCGGTGATCGACTGCAGATGTCCGTCGCAACCGAATTTCCAAGCGTGGAAAGGACAGGAAAACGACGCGACGCTGCCCTGTTCGACAAGGCATACCCGGTTCCCGCGATGCGGGCAGACATTGTAGAAGGCTTTGATCGACAGGTCGTCCTGGCGAACGATAATGAATTCCTCATGGCCATGCGTGAACAGGGTGAAGTCGCCAGGCTCCTTGATGTCAGGCGTCACGCCCGCCAGAAGCCAGACGCGCGGCCAGACATGCTTCCATTCGAGCGCCATGAAACCAGCGGAATAATATCGGCCGGGATCGGGCACATCGAGGCCGATATCGGCCGGGCGCGGCTGCTTGGCTTCCAGCGAGGTTTTCGGCGCGCCGAGATCCATCGGCCATGCCGCCCTGAACCCTTCCGCCATTCCCGCCTCCCTTGCGCCTGATCTGAAGCCGGAAGGCTAGCACGCCGGCGGCGCAAAACAAACAATCACGTTTGTTTCTTTTCAGGCGACGCGTTGGCGCAGGAC
>CAZNXR010000348.1:0-3111 GCA_964576815.1 uncultured Caulobacterales bacterium
TCTTCAGGTAGGTGACATAGAATTCCTCGTCATGCAGCACGTTGTTGGCGAACTTGGTGTGCAGCTCGGCGAGGCGCTTGTTGATCGCCGCGTAGCGGTCTTTCGCTGCGCCCTCCAGCGTCGCGCCGTTCGAGGCGAAACCGTTATAGGTGAGCCAGACAAGCCGCTGCTGGTCGGGCCGCATCTTCTTGAGGCGCGGGGCTTCATAGACCGCCTTGACGCGCGCGAAGAGCTTTTCGTTCTGCGTGATCTTCGACTGGAAGTCGGCGAGCTTGGGCGCCATTTCCTGCTGGATCTTGCGGAAGTCGGGCGACGACATGTTGCCGGACAGGATGCCGTAATAGGAGAAGACGCGGGAAAGATCGCGGCCGGAGTCTTCGAGCGCGAGGATCGTATTCTCGAAGGTCGGCGCTTCCGGATTGTTCGCGATCGCATCGATCTCGGCGAGGTTCATCGCCATGCCCGCCTCAAGCGCCGGCTTCAATTGCGCAAGGTCCATCTTGTCGAAGGCCGGCGTGCCGTCGAACGGCCCGGTCCATTCGGTGAGGAAGACGTTCGCGGCGGGATCGACATTGACCGCGGCGGCGGCCGCCGCGAGGTCGGCCTTCGGCCAGCCGGCGGATTTTTCCGGGGGCGCGGTGGCGCAGGCGGAAATGGCGAGCGCGGCGGCGGACGCCGTCAGGGTGAGGATCGGACGCATGGGGTGCCCCTTCTTTGCTTGCCGTCGGTTAAAGCAGGGCAGGGCGCAAGGCGCCACAAAAAATGCGGCGGGGCGTTGGCCTGGCAGGATGGGACGAAGAGAGTTCGGCAGGTCGCATCATTTGGCCTGTCGCGAGCAGTCTGGGCCGCATTCTATCCCCGCTTATTCCCGCGCAAGCGGGAATCCAGATGTTCAAAGCGCTGCGCTCCGCTCCGCTCCTCTGGATCCCCGCGTGCGCGCGGGGATGAGCGGAAGGAAATTCCGCATCCGACGGGGCACAACCAACGTCTATTCGCCCGCGTCTCTTTCGCGCGTCGGGGAAATCTCGTTCTCGTCAAAATCGACATCGAGGCGATCCTCGCCCGCCCTGGCTTCCGCCAGCCAGCGCCTCGCTTCCGCCGCGTCGCTATGCGCAGCGAGGATGCGGTATCCGCCAAGCGCAACGCCGAGCAGACCGCCCGACTGGGTGATGTGATGTTCGTTCTGGATGAATGAGTAGACGCCGCGCGAGTCGAGAAAGGACTTGGCGCAGATCGCTTCGACGAGATCAAAGGAACGAAAGACCTCGACCAGCATACGGCATTTACCGCCTATGCGGCTTTGGGTGGAGGCGAGCGCCCCGCCTCACTCCGCCGCCGCCAGTTGCTCCGCCTTGTTGAGATCGACGGAGACGAGCTGCGAGACGCCGCGCTCGACCATCGTCACGCCGAAGAGGCGGTTCATGCGCGACATGGTGAGCGCGTGGTGCGTGATGATGAGGAAGCGGGTCTGCGTCTCGCGCGCCATCTCGTGGAGGAGGCGGCAGAAGCGTTCGACATTGGCGTCGTCGAGAGGCGCATCGACTTCGTCGAGGACGCAGACCGGGGCGGGATTCGCCATGAAGACCGCGAAGATGAGCGCGGTCGCCGTCAATGCCTGTTCGCCGCCCGACATCAGCGACATCGAGGCGAGTTTCTTGCCCGGCGGCGAAGCGTATATCTCAAGACCCGCTTCCAGCACGTCTTCGGAGTCGATGAGGCGAAGTTCCGCCTGCCCGCCGTTGAAGAGGCGGGTGAACAGTGAAGAGAAATTGCGGTTGACCGTCTCGAACGCGGCGTTGAGCCGTTCGCGCGCTTCGCGGTTGAGGCTGCCGATGGCGGCGCGCAGTTTCCGGATGGCGCCGTCGCAATCCTCGCGCTCGCGCGTCAGTTCCTCAAGGCGCGCGGAGACTTCCTGCATCTCCTCATCGGCGCGCAGATTGACGCCGCCGAGATTTTCACGCTCGCGCTTGTAGCGGTCGAGACGCGCATCGATTTCGGCGCGTGTCGGCAGATCGGCGCCGTCCTTGAACTCGGCGATGGCGGGCAGGTCATCGGGCGCGGCGTTGCAGGTTTCCAACGCAAGAAGCGCGGCTTCCTCGACGCGCGCGATGGCGGCTTCGGACTGGGCTTCGAGCCGCGCGCGCGCCTCGCGCGCCTCGGCGCTCGCCGCATCCGCGGCCTTCGCCGCGCGGTCGGTCTCGCCGGCGCGCGCGACCGCAACAGCAAGCGCATCGCCTGCCACGCGCCGGCGTTCTTCGGCCGCGCCGATCTGGTCGAGCAGCGCGCCGCGCTTTTCTTCTATCTGGGCGGGGAGCGCCTCCGCCGCCGACAGCGCGGTCTTTGCGGCGTCGAGGCGCGCATTGATTTCGGCGATGCGCGCTGCGGCGGTTTCCCCGCGCGTCGCCCACACGCTTTTCTCGCGCGCAATCTCGTCAAGTCGCTGGGCGCGCATCTGCGCTTCGCGTGTAAGGTCGTTATGCGCCGCGCGCGCTTCGGTCGCCTCGCCGCGGGCGCGTAAGGCGGCGTCGCGTGCGGCCGCGAGCGCCTCGGCGATCAGGGCCGGGTCGGGCAGGGCGGTGCGTTCGGCGTCGGCGGCCGCGCGCTCTTTTTCGTTCTCCGCGCGCTCTTCGTCGGCGATTGCAATCGCGTCGGCGATCGAGGCGAGCCTTGCCGTCGCGCGTTCGTTCTCGCGGCGCAGGTCGTCGAGCCTTGCGCGCGCGGCGTCAAAGGCGCGGCGCGCTTCGGTGAACAGGCCGCGGGCGTCGCGTTCGACGCCTTGCGCGCGCGTGAAGTCCTCCTGCGCGAGGATATGCGCTTCGACCGCCTCGCCCGCGCGCGTTTCGGCGACGGCGAAATCCAGTTCCAGACGCGTCAGCCGGTTCTGCTGTTCAAGGCGGATCGCCGCGGCGGTCTTTGCTTCGGCGCGGCTGACGAACCCGTCCCAACGCCAGAGATCGCCGGCGCGGCTGACGAGCCGCTGGCCGGGCGACAGCGATGCGGCAAGGCTCGCCCCCGCCGCCGCGTCGACGACGCCGATCATGGCAAGGCGTAGGGAAAGCGCTTCCGGCGCACGCACGAAATCGGAAAGCGGCGCGGCGTTCGCCGGCAGGG
>CAZNXR010000349.1:0-3105 GCA_964576815.1 uncultured Caulobacterales bacterium
CCGGCGCGTAGAGGTCGGCGAGGCGCGCCCGGTCGATCAGCAGCGTTTCCGCCGCCCCGCAGACGCCGGTGCGCCGCATCTTCGAATTGAGCGTGACCGCGACAGCCTTTTCGATGTCGGCATCGCGGTCGAGATAGACATGGCAGACCCCGTCGAGATGGCCGAGCACGGCGACCCGCGCGTCTTCCTCGACGCGTTTGACGAGCGACTTGCCGCCGCGCGGGATGACGAGATCGACGGCGCCGCCGAGACCTGAGAGAATTCGCCCTACCGCGGCGCGATCCGTCGTCTCGACAAATTGCAGCGCATCGGCGGGCAGACCATTATCGGCGAGCGCCTCTCGAAACCAGCGCGCCAACAGCGCATTCGTCGACAGGCACTCCGATCCGCCGCGCAGGATGACGGCGTTCCCCGCCTTGATCGCGATGGCGGCGGCGTCCGCGGTGACGTTCGGGCGGCTCTCATAGATGATCGCGATGACGCCGATCGGCGTGGCGACGCGCTGGAACCGGAGGCCGTTCGGGCGCGCCCATTCGCGGACAATGCGGCCGACCGGATCGGGCAGGGCGGCGATCTCGCGCAGCGCCGCGGCGATGCCCGCGATGCGCTCCGACGTCAGGGTCATGCGGTCGCGGAACGCCTCGCTCTCGTTCTGCGCACGAGCGAGGTCAGCGGCGTTGATACTGAGAAGGTCATTCCTGCGCAGTTCGATTTTAAATGCGAAAGCCTCCAGCGCGGCATTCTTTGCAGTCGCTGGCGCTTGCGCGATCGCTGTCCTCGCAGCGCGTGCGCGAGCTCCCATCTCATTCATCGCATCTTCGAGCGAAATTCTCATGACGCCGTCTTCCGCAAGGCGAGATCATCCTTTTCGATGACGGCGGGGCGGCGGCGATAGCCGAGAATTTTCTCGATCTCGTCGGAGCGCTTGCCGGCGATAGCGCGCAACTCCGATGCGCCGTAGGCGGATAACCCTTGCGCGATGGCGGCGCCGTCCGGCGCGACGACGAGCACCGCGTCGCCGCGCTGGAATTCGCCGGCGATCGAAACGACGCCCGCAGGCAACAGGCTCGCCCCGCCCGTCAGCGCTTTCGCCGCGCCCGCGTCAATGCGGATTTCGCCCAAGGGCTTCAGGCGCGCGCCGATCCATTGGCGGCGGGCCTTCGCGGGGCTCGTCGGGGCGAGGATCAGCGTCGCCGCGCCCTCGCCGGCGATGCGGTCAAGCGGATGATCGTCCATGCCCGCCGCAATGATCGTCGCCGCGCCGGCGGCCCCGGCGATTTCGGCGGCGGCGATCTTCGACGCCATGCCGCCCGATCCGACGCCCGCTGCGGCGTTGGCGCCGCCGGCCGCCGCGACAATCTCCGGCGTGATGCGGTCGATCAGCGGCAGACGCTTCGCGCCCGCAAAGCGGCGCGGGTCCGCGTCATAGACGCCGTCAACATCAGAAAGAATGATCAGAAGTTCGGCCCCGGCGATCTGCGCGGCGTGGGCGGCGAGCCGGTCATTGTCGCCGTAGCGGATTTCCGCCGTCGCAATCGTGTCATTCTCATTGACGAGCGGCAGCGCGCCGAGTTCGAGCAGTGTTGCGAAAGTCGCGCGCGCATTCAGATAGCGCCGCCGGTTCTCGGTATCGTCAAGCGTCAGGAGAATCTGCGCAACAGGAATCGCGTGCGGCGCGAAGGCCGCTTGCCAGGCTTCGACGAGCGCCGCCTGTCCCGCCGCGGAGGCCGCCTGCTTCTCATCGAGACGTAGCGGTCCTTGCAGTTTCAGGCGGCGCCGGCCCAGCGCGATTGCGCCCGACGTGACGACGACGACCTCGCGCCCGTCGCGGCGCAGGTCGGCGATATCGTCGGCGAGCGTCGCGAGCCAGGTCTCGCGCACGCCGTCGGCGCCGCACAGGATGGCGGAGCCGACCTTGACGACAAGGCGGCGCGCATTCGCGAGCGCTAGCTGCGGCGACGGTGCTTCGGCGGTCATGAACGGAGCTTAGCGCACCAGCGCCGGCTCCGGCAGGGCGCCCGCGGCACGGCGCGAGGCCGCGCGCCTTGTATCGCCGAGGTCCGACAGGATCGACTCAACCGTCGGCCGCCGCCCAGCCCCTTTGCCGCGCGCCTCGAAGACGCGTCCGTCAGTGAGGACGGCGCGCAGCGCATTGGCTTCCCACTCGGCGCTGCGGAAGAAGGGATCGGCGTCGACCCGCGTGAAGGCGACGCGCGCGGCGAGCGCGCCGTCCTTGTTCTCGATCGTCGCCAGCTGTTTGACGACCCCGCCCCCGGCTGCAAACGCGGCCGCTTTTTCTTCGGTCAGCGCTTCGACCTTGATCGCGTCGAGCGCGATCTCGCGGCCGAAGGCGACGAAAGAGAGGATCGCGATCTTGGCGCGCGCATCGGCGCCCGACAGATCAGCGCTCGGATCGGGTTCGGCGAAGCCGGCGATCTGCGCGCGCCGCACGGCCTCGCTAAAAGAAACGCCGTTGGCGAGCGACGTCAGGATGAAATTGACGGTGCCGTTGAGGACCGCTTCGATTCTTTCAATCGGCCCCGCGCCCGCCGCCTCGGCGACGCGCTCGACAAGCGGCGCGCCGCCGCCGACGGAAGGCGAATAACGGAAGTGAGCGCCCGTCGATGCGGCGAGCGCGCTCAGCGCCGCCATGTCGCCGGCGATCGCCTGTTTGTTGGCGGTGACGACGCTGATACCTTTCGCCAGCGCGGCCTTGATGAGCGCGCGTCCCGCCGCACCGTCGGGGAGCGCCTCGACGATCGCATCGGGCCGGGCCGCCAGCAGCGTTTCGATGCGGTCGGCGATGATTGCGCCCGAAAACGCGTCGAGCCGGCGCTTGGCCGCATTGCGAACGAGCGCCGCGCAAAGGCGATAGTCATGGGCGTCAGCGGCGATGCGCAGCGCTGCGCCCTCGCCGATGGTGCCAAGGCCGGCGACCGCCACGCGCAGCGGCGTCGTCGATGGGTTCTTTACCGGCAGCGCGGCGAGCGAGGACACGCGCGTGCCGGCGCCGGCGTTCAGCCGCTCAACATTGATGGCGACGCCGTGCGAGGCGGCGAAGTCGATCGCCTTCGGCTGCAGCAGTTTTCCGGCGACCTCGCGCGC
>CAZNXR010000350.1:0-3104 GCA_964576815.1 uncultured Caulobacterales bacterium
GTCGCGGCGGCTTTGCGAAAAACCGCGTTGCACTTTTGTCGCCCGCCGCTCTAATGACGCCAAGCCTATTGAATAAGCTTCACCTGCTCACCGGCCCGAAGCGCGGTGGCGTCGCTAAGGCCGTTGATGACGATGAAGCGTTCCTGCTTGGCCGTTGCAAAGCTTGTCCGCTGCGCAAGGCTCGCCGCAGTGTCGCCGGACTTTGCGGTGATGATGCGGACGCTCTCCGTCGATGGAACTTGGATCGACCGCGGATCGATCGGGCGCATGGAAGACACCGAGTCGGTGATCGCGCGCTGCAAACGCTGGGTGTCGTTCGCCGGGGTCACCCAAAGGAAAACGTAATTCGTCGATCCTTCCCAGCGGATGACATAAGCCTGCACATCGACCACGCCCCCTTGCGTCTGGGCGCGCGCCGTTCCGACCGCCCCCGACCGCCCGTTGATCTGCACGGCGCGCGACGGACCGAGATTGACGCCGAGCCCCTTGGACATCGGGCCGTCGATGATCGCCGTCGGCGCCTCGGTCGCATTGGCGACGGTGAACTGAAACTGGCCGCCCGATTGCGAACGCCCGACGACGGAAGAACTGGTGTTCGCAAGCTTGAACTCTTGCGGGACGCTGAAGGCGAAACGCAGCTCCGGATGGACGAACTCATTGCCGCGAACGAATCCCTGCTTCACCGGGTCGTCGCCGTAGAGCATTCCGTCGATCATCTGGAAATAAGTCTGCCGGCTCCGTTCCCTGGAAACGGTTCCGGCGGCTGCGATCGCCTGCGCTTCAGCGGCCGCGCGGCGAACGCGATCCGCGGAATTTGGGTGCGTCGAAAGAAATTCCGGCGGGGCCGCCTGCTGTCCGGCGATACGGGCTTCAAGCTCGGACCATCGTCCCAGCGTATTCAGGAAATCTGCCGACGCGACCGGGTCATAGCCCGCCTTGGCGAGAAGCCGTGTGCCGATGAGGTCGGATTCATACTCCTGGCCGCGCGAGTATCTGAGCAGATAGAGCTGGCCAAGCTGGCCGGCGAGCTGCATTCCCTGCTGGCTGCCTGTGAGCACGCCTACGATAACGGATCCGATGCTGGTGACGTTCGACCGGCTGACCCGCTCGGCCGTATGGCGCGCATACACGTGGCCGAGTTCGTGCCCGAGGACCCCGGCGAGTTCGGCTTCCGAATTGGCGAGCGAGAGCAATCCGCGCGTGATATAGACATGCCCCGGCAGCGCAAAGGCGTTGACGACCGGGCTGTCGAGCGTTGTGACGACGATGGGATCGTTGGGCTGGTCGCCGGCCGCGATCAGCTTGCGCGCGATGCCGTCGACATAGGCTTTCAGCTTGGGATCTTCGATCTCGCCGCCGAACTGCGCAACGATCTGCGGATGCTGTTGCTGGCCGATCGCTTTTTCCTGTTCGCGCGAGAGGCCGAGCGGCCCGCCCGTCGAGGAACAGGAAGCAAGCGCAGCCGCAGTCAGTGCTGCGACGACTTTTCCCGCCGCCGACATGCCTCGTTTCCGAGTGTTTTCAGTCGCCGTCATAGCCCCCTCCTAGCAGCGGCGAGCCCATGCGAGCCCAGCCGAAAGAGCCCGTTTTATTGCAGCACCTTACTAAAGACGCAAACGCCCGCCGGCGGGGGGAGAGACCCGCGGCGGGCGTTGACGTCCGTCGCATACGCAACTGGAAACGGCGGCGCGCGGCGCTGGAAAGCAGCGCGCGTGCATGACTGCCGGCGAATCGAAGCGTCCGCTGGGGGAGAAATAGCGTCATCCCGCTCCGCCGGCGCCGCAAGTTTCCTGGCGACCGGCCAAGCGGATATCGAGCAAAATGCTGCGGTGCGAGACAATTTCGTGGCAGAAGTGCGGCGACTGATCACAAGATGTAAGCAAGGGTTGCAGCTCTTTGCAGCGGTCGGCTTCGTCGATGGATTCTCAGGGACAACGGGCGGCCGCCGATCAAAAAAAAAGCCCCGCCGAAAGGCAGGGCTCAATTTCAAGAAATTGCGGACGGAATTAGCGGTTCTTCTCCACTTGCGCGAACTCCAGCTCCACCGGCGTCGCCCGGCCGAAAATCGAAACGGCGACTTTCACGCGTTGCTGGTCTTCATCGACGTCCTCGACAACGCCGGAGAACGAAGCGAACGGCCCGTCCGTGACCCGCACGTTTTCGCCGATTTCGAAAGTGATCGTCGAACGGGGGCGCTCGATCGAATCGGTGACGACGCCGCGGATACGATCGACCTCGCGTTGAGACACCGGCATCGGCCTGTTGCCCGAGCCGAGGAAACCCGTGACTTTCGGCGTTTCCTTGATGAGGTGATAGGTCTGGTCGTTAAGGACCATTTTGACCAGCACGTATCCCGGCAAATAGCGGCGCTCCGTGTTGATCTTCCGGCCGCGCCGCACTTCGGTCACTTCTTCAGTCGGCACGAACACTTCTTCGAAGAGTTCGGACATGCCTTTTTCGGCGGCCGACTGCTTGATCGCGTCGGCGACCTTGTTCTCAAAGTTCGAGTAGGCGTGAACGATATACCACTTCAATTCCATGGCGATGTTCCGTGTTCAAATGAAAGCGACTAGGCGCCGGCGGGGCCGCAGGAAAGCTGAAGGCCCGTGCAAACGACGAACCGCAGCGCTTGATCGACGAGCAGGAAAAAGATCGCCATCACGATCACCATGATGAAGACCATGATGGTCGAGATGCGCGTCTCTTTCCACGAGGTCCAGCTGACCTTTTCGATGCCCTCGACGCGAACCTGGGTCAGGAACTCCATCGGGCTGACGCGTTTTTTCTTTTTGACTTCTTCAGCCGATCCTTCGATCGTTTCTGCGGCCTTGCCGCTCGGTTTTTTCTTGTCCGCCATCGATTAGCGCCGTCCTCTTCGGGAGGCAGGGGTTCTCGGGCGCCGACCCCGGCGCGACCCTGCTTCACCCTGTTTGGAAAAGAGGCGCTTACCTAGACCTTTTCGCCCCGCGGTCAAGGCCGAACCGATGAAAGCCTTGAACCAGAACGGCATCGGCCCTAAGCGAAACCTCGCACAGGGGTATAGCTCAGCTGGTAGAGCATCGGTCTCCAAAACCGAGGGTCGTGGGTTCGAGTCCCTCTGCCCC
>CAZNXR010000351.1:0-3075 GCA_964576815.1 uncultured Caulobacterales bacterium
ATCACCGCCGGCCATTCGGCGAGCCCCGCGACCTCGGCGAGGAGCCCCTTGTCCTCGACGAGTTCCAACCCTTGCGCCTCGCACAGCGTCTTGGCGTCGGCAGCGATGAGCCCCTTGCGCGCGTCGGCGTCCAGCATCACCTTGGAGCCCGTCAGCGCCAGGACATAATTGTCGAAATTCCGGACACGGATTGTCGCAGCGCCCATGCTGCGATGGCCGCGCGTTTCGTCGCCGGAGGAAACGCCGCCGATCTCGAACGGCACGACCTCATTATCGAAGCAGCACAGGATCGACTGGAGCGGGCGCACCCAGGTTAAGTCTCCGTCTCCCCAACGCATCGACTTCGGCCAGGGAAAGGCGCGCACGATCTCCGGCACGGCTTCGGCGATGATGTCCGCGGTCGGACGCCCCGGACGATCGAGGCGCGCGACGAAATACCGGCCTTTCTTGTCCTCCTCGATCGCGCATTGATCGAGCGAGGCAAGCCCCGCCGATTTCAGGAAGCCGTCAATCGCCCCTTGCGGCGCTCCGACGCGCGGGCCCTTCTTCTCTTCCTTGCGGTCAGGCTGCCGGAGCGGAAGCCCGGTGACGAGCAGCGTGAGGCGCCGCGGGCCGGCGAAGGCCTTCATGCCCTCGAGGAGGAATCCCGCCGCCAATAGGCGCTCATTCATCAGGCGCTGAAGATCGTCAGCGGCGCGCGCCTGCATGCGCGCCGGGATTTCTTCGGAGAAGAGCTCAAGGAGAAGATCGGGCATTTCGGGGATACGGATTAGGACCGCTGGGCTTCTAGCGAGCGAACGACGCGAAACCTAGTCCCCAGTCCCTAGTTCCTAGTCCCTAAATCCCCGGTTCCTAAACCGACTTGTGCGTGCCGTCGCAAAGGGGAGCGCCCTTGGTCTGCTTGCAGGCGCAGAACCAGACCTTTTTCGTTTCCCCTGCCGTCCACTTCAAGGGCGAAAAGGCCGAGCCCTTGTGGCTGCCGTCGCAGAAGGGCTGCGCCTTCGACTGGCCGCAGGCGCACCAGAAATAGGACTTCCCTGCCTCGACATCAGCGCTGATCGGCGCGCGGGCTGCAATTCGGGGCTCTGACATGGCTTCTCCCTGACGAATGAAACCCTATCAAGCCGGGCGCCGGCTGCAAGCGCTAATCGCCGCCCGCAAGGACGCACCGGTCGAGGCCCTCTCGCCGCACGATATCCATCCGCTTACGGATGGTCGCGGCGCGCCCGCGCACATAAGGTCCGGCGTTGACGGCGCGCCATTTGTTGGGGCTCGGCAGCACGGCGGCGAGGAGCGCGGCTTCCTGTTTCGTCAGGTCTTTCGCGGATTTTCCGAAACGCCCCTGCGCGGCGGCTTCCGCGCCGAAGAGGCCGTCGCCCCATTCGGCGATGTTGAGATAAAGCTCCATCGTGCGCCGCTTGCCCCAGATTGTTTCCGAAACGACGGTGAACCACGCCTCAAGGCCCTTCCTTACATAGCCGCCGCCGTTCCAGAGGAAGAGGTTCTTCGCCGTCTGCTGCGAAATCGTCGAGCCGCCGCGGCGCTTGCCATTCTTCTTGTTGTGCTCGGCCGCTTCCTTCACCGCCTCGACGTCGATGCCGCCATGAAGGCAATAGCGCGAATCCTCCGCGGCGATGACGGCGCGGACGAGATGGGGATTGATCTCTGCGAGCGGCGCCCAGTCCTGCCGCACGTTCTCACCGTCGAAGCCGCGCGCAAGCATGATCCAGGTGCCGGGCGGCGGCGCAACGCGGTAGACGGCGGCGCCGATGAACGGCGACAGGCCGACAATCACGACGAGCCAGCCGAGCGCCCGCAAGGTCAGCCCGCCCGCGCGGCGCGCATCTTTCCCGGATATATTCGGCGGTTTCCACGCCATCGACGCCCCCGCGATCCTTCTAACCCTCTCTTAGCGAATGATGCGCGCTTTCTGAACCGCCAGCGATAGCGGCGCGGCAATCCGTTGCGCCGCAGCAACGACACGCAACCGGCCGGCGCGTTGTTCGCCCGCAATCGGCGTCGTGCATTGACTTTACATCGAGCCGCAGCCTGATATCCGGCGGCTTTCAAGGGAACTTGTCCATGCGCGCTTTCACCAGCTTTGCCGCAGCAGCCGCCGCCGCAGTACTTGCCGCGACCGGCGCCGCCGTCGCGCAGTCCGCGCAGAACGCCGCGGCGGACGCCGCCATCGGCTGCCTCGACATCGAGAACGCCGAGGAGCGCCTCGCCTGCCTTGAGGGCGCGGCGAAAGAACTGAAAGCGACGCGCATCCGGCGCGAAACGGCGGAAGAGAGCGCGGCGGCCGAAGCGCAGGCCGCGCCCGTCGTCGCTGCGGAAGAGGCGAGCGAAGAAGACCTTTTCGGCGCCGAAGCGCTCGCCAGCACCAAACAGGCGGTGCGCGAAAAGGACCGGACGACGCGGCTGACGTCGAAAGTCGTCGAGTTTCGCGTCAACGCGCTGGGCGACATCACCGCCGTTCTGGAGAACGGCCAAGTTTGGCGCCAGCTTTCGTCCGACAACACGATCATCCGCGTTCCGAAAAAGGAGAAGGTCTTCTCCGTCTCGATCAAGCGCGGCGCGATTGGCAACTACGTGATGACCGTCAACGAGCTGAAACGGTCGATCCGGGTGCGCCGCATCCAATAGCGGCGATCAGAACCGTTCCTGGGCGCGGTAGGCTTCGACAAAGGGCCCGTAGTCCTTCGGCTGCCCTTCGGCCGTCAGGCCGCGAAACGTCAACCAGCCCTGCGCGCTTTTCGTCCAGATGTCGCCCACGGGCTCGACCCAGCTGGTGTCGTCAAAGGTTCCGGCGCGAAGGGACAGCATGCCGATCGAGGGCGCCCCGTCCTTTCCGGATTGTCCGTTAGCGATGCGACTGCCGCAATCGCCGCAGAAGAGGCCATAGCGTTCATTGCCGCTGTCGGCCTTCCAGATGGTGCGCCGCGGCTCGCCCTTGGTGAAAGCAAGCGCGTTCTCGAACACCGTCGCGGCGACGGTAAAGGCCGATCCGGTGATTTTCTGGCAGTTCGTGCAATGGCAGTTGTAGATCATTAGCGGCGGCGCGGAGAGTTCGTA
>CAZNXR010000352.1:0-3072 GCA_964576815.1 uncultured Caulobacterales bacterium
AAGGCGTTGCTCTTGACCGCAGCAAGCTTATCGTTGGCGGCGACCCACGCCATTTGAATCGTCGGGTCACCGAGTGGTTAAAGAGGGAGGCGCGCGTTGCGCTGACCGAACGCGTCGATTACTACGCCGCGAGGCTTTCGCGTACGCGGGGGCCGATCGCCATCCGTGACACCAGATCGCGCTGGGGATCTTGCGCTCGGAACGGCGCCATGTCTTTTTCCTGGCGGCTTATCATGGCGCCGTCAGAGATACTCGATTACGTCGCCGCGCACGAATGCGCGCACCTTGTTCACCTGAACCACTCTCCCGCCTATTGGCGAACGCTGCATTCCCTGGATGTTGATGCGCGCGCCGCACGCGACTGGTTCAGCGCGCATGGGCAGACTCTTCACGTCTATGGCGGCGAAGAGCGCGTGGGTTAGTTCGGTGATTGCCAGCTCTTGGCGGCATCCGGCGCCAGCGGCGCAAGGGTAGTGGCGCGTCCGTGCGGGTGGGCGGCAAGGACGCGTTCCATTACTTCACGCCAGATTTCGGCTGGCGCGGCTCCCCCGGTGATGTCGCCCATCGACCGGTTGTCATCGCGCCCGATCCAGACAGCGCAGACATACCCGCCAGCGTGACCGACAAACCATGCGTCGCGATTGTCCTGCGTCGTGCCGGTCTTTCCGTAGGCGTCATGGGAAGAAAGGGCCGCCGCCCGCCCGGTGCCCAGCACGACGACGGCGCGCAGCATTTCGTTCAAGGCCGAAATCGATCGCGGCGAAGCGGCAGGACCAAGCAGATTGGCGTCTCGGCGATAAACGCTCTCGCCGTCGCCGGTCGTTATTGACGTGACGGCGTGAGGCTCCACCCGATAGCCGCCATTGACGAGCGGCGCATACGCGCCGGCAAGCTCAAGGGGCGTGACGGCGTCAACGCCAAGCGCCAGCGCCGGCCCCTGACTCAGGGAAGACGAAATCCCCATCCGCCGGGCGGCGAGTCGTACGGCGCCGCGGCCGGTATCCTCCTGGACCCGGACGGTCGCGCCGTTCAGCGACCGAGCCAGCGCCTCCTCGAGGACGACGTCGCCGAAATACTGGTTCTTGTAATTGGCGGGCGTCCAATCTCCGACTTTAATGGGCGCATCGCGGACGATGTCATAGGGCGACGCCCCAGCTTCAAGGGCGGCCAGAAAGACGAACGGCTTGAACGCCGATCCAGGCTGTCGGCGCGCCATGGCGGCACGGTTGAATTGCGAGCGGCGATAGTCCCTTCCGCCCGCAAGGGCGCGAATGCGTCCTTCGCCGTCAAGGACGACCACGGCCGCCTCTATTGATGAATCGAGGCCCGCTCTTGCGGATCCCGCGATCAGTCCAAGATCGGCGGCCTCATTTATTTTGGGATCGAGAGTCGTGCGGACGATCAGGTCGGCGTCAATCCGTTTGGCGCGCGCGCGCGCTTCGGAGATTGCGTGATCGACGAAGAATGGCGCGCCCGCGAACTGCGACGGGCCGACTCTCACGGACGTCGCCGCGGCGGCCCGCGCTTCTGCAGCATCGATGAATCCGGCGGATAGCATGGCGTCAAGAACGATCCGCCCGCGCTCACCGGCGTCGATCGGGTTCTTGTCCGGCGCAAGATGCGACGGGGCCTTAAGCAGCCCGGCCAACACCGCTGATTCGGCGAGCGTAAGTCGAGACGCCGGCTTGCCAAAATAGCGTCGGCTCGCCGCATCAATCCCGTAGGCGCCGGCGCCGAAATACACGCGGTTGAGATACAGCGTGAGAATTTCGTCCTTCGTAAAGCGGCGCTCAAGCCATAGCGCCAACAATAATTCCTGGACCTTTCGCTTGACGGTCCTGTCTGAAGACAGAAACACATTCTTCGCCAGCTGCTGCGTCAAAGTCGAGCCGCCCTGCCGGACCTCGCCCTCGCGCGCATTGACCATGAGCGCACGCGAAACGGCGAGCGGATTGAACCCGACATGGTGGTAGAAATAGCGATCCTCGACGGCGAGGACGGCGCGGGGCGTATAAGCCGGCAACTCCGAAAGCCGAATCGGGGCGCCGGCGCTTTCGCCATGAAGCACAAGGGGCGCGCCGTCAGCGGCTACAAGAGAGATGCGCCGCGCCGAGGCGTTTCGCCATAACCCGTCCGTGTCCGGCAGATCCCGCGCAAAATGGATTAACACCGCCGCTGCGGCGATCGCGAAGGCGAACACATAAAAGCCGGCCTCGGCGGCGTATTGCCAAAACCGGCCGGAGTCGCGCCGCTTTCGGCGACGACGTCGCGGTGACTTTCCGCGAGCGGCTGACTTTGAAGGAGGCCCGGCCATTCGTAAGCCTCAGACCCTTACCCTTAACGAAAGATGAATAGTCCCGAGTGGGCGGAAGGCGCTCACGCTATCAACTTCGTGGCGAAGCTCTTAGTGTCATGTCCGACAAATGGAGCCTCCGGGACGATGTCATTGAAATCCGCCGTCAATCCAGCGTCCGTCGATGCGAAGGAAGCGGCGATCATCGACGCCGCAAGGAAAACTTTTCTCGCCCGCGGGTATGACGGTGCAAGCATGGATGAAATTGCGATAGCGGCAAGCGTCTCGAAGCGCACTGTCTACAATCGCTTTCGCTCGAAGGAGGACCTGTTCGCGGCGACCATCGAGGAAAGCTGCCGACGAATTCTGCCCGTCAATATCGATGCGATCGAGAAATCACTTTCGACGGAGGCCTTCACGAGCGAGCTCGCCCATCTGTTCATGCGGGGAATGCTACATCCGGAAGCGCTCGCCTTGCGCCGAATAGCCTCCTTCGAGGCGGGCCGGAATCCAGCCCTGGGGCGGCTCTACTATGAGCATGGCCCTGTCTACATGACGGAAGCCTTCGCTCCGATCCTGAAGCGCGCGGCGGAACGGGAAGGCGTCAAGATCGATGACGTGGAGACAGCGATCCATCAGCTTGGAGCGCTGATCATGGAGCCGCTTTATACGGAGGCTCTGCTCGGCGTTGCGCCTGCTGACCTCGAATCTGCGATTGGCCTGCAGATCGAACGCGGGCTTGCGGCGTTCTGGAAAATCTACGTTCGCTGAGAATTCTG
>CAZNXR010000353.1:0-3054 GCA_964576815.1 uncultured Caulobacterales bacterium
CCCTCAAAAAGGCGCCGATTATCCAGCCGAAAATACGTATTTTGCGGCTGGAACCCGCGGAAAGGCTCAAAGTTTCAGGAGAGAGCGACCGACAAAAGGCGCCTTTTCAGGCCTTCGCCGGATCGCCCACTTTCACCTTGGTCCAGTCGCGCTTCACCCCGGTCAACAGGAGGAACGGCGCCGCGACGAACAGCGACGAATAGGTGCCGATGATGATGCCGAACATGATCGCAAAGCAAAAGCCGCGGAGGACCTCGCCGCCGAAAAGGACGAGCGCGGCGAGCGCGAGGATCGAGGTGCCTCCCGTTACGACCGTGCGGGTCAGCGTCTCGTTAAGCGAAAGGTCGATCAGTTCGGCGAGCGGCATTTTCTTGTACTTGCGCAAATTCTCGCGGATGCGGTCGAAGACGACGACGGTGTCGTTCACCGAATAGCCGATGACGGTCAGGATCGCGGCGATGACGTTGAGGTCGAAGCTGAACTGAAAAAGCGCGACGAGGCCGATAGTGATGACCGTGTCGTGCAAGACGCCGAGGACGGCGCCTGCGCCCCACTGCAGCTGATACCGGAACCAGATGTAGGCCATCATACCGAGCGAAGCGAGAACGACCGCCCAGATCCCGCGCTGGACAAGCTCGCCCGAGACGGTCGGGCTGACGACCTCGCGCCGGTCGAAGACGACGTCCTGCCCGAGCGTCTCGCGCATCGCCTGTTCGATGCGGCCGACGACGACCTGTTGCGCGGCGTCGGCGTCCTCGCTGTCGGGCGTTCTGACGATGCCGGTGACGACCTTAACTTTCTCCGGCGCGCCGAACTGCTGCACCGTCGCCTCGACGCCGAGCGCCGAAACGGCGCTGCGCACGGCCGGAATATCGACCGGTTGCTGATCGGTCAGTTCGAGCGTGATGCCGCCGCGAAAATCGACGCCGTAATTGAGACCCGGCGCGACGAAGATCGCAAAGATTGAGGCGAAGAAAGCAACTAGCGTGATGACAAGCGCGTGCCAGCGGTACTTCGTGAAGGGGAAGGTCGTCTTGTCGGGGATCAGCTTCAGAAGTTTCATGGGCGCGCCTTAAAGCGTGATCGTTTTCGGACGTTTGGCGAGGAGATAGCTTCCGGCGATCAACCGGGTGATGACGATCGCCGAGAAAACGGAAGTGACGACGCCGACTGCGAGCGTCAGCGCGAAGCCGCGCACAGGTCCGGCGCCGAGCATCAGCATGATCCACGCCGCGATCAGCGTCGTGATGTTCGAGTCTGCGATCGCCGAGAAGGCTTTCGAGAAGCCGATCTCGGTGGCGGCGATCGGCGTCTTGCCGTTGGCGTATTCTTCTCGGATGCGCTCGAAGATCAGCACGTTGGCGTCGACCGCCATGCCGATCGTCAACACGATGCCGGCGATGCCGGGGAGCGTCAGCGTCGAGCCGAGAAGCGTGAGAGCGCCGAAGAGCAGAACGAGGTTCGCCAGAAGCGCGAGCGTGGCATAAAATCCGAAGCGGCCGTAGGTCAGCAGCATGAAGACGATGACGAGACCGAGCGCGATGAACGAGGCGACGCCGCCGGCGCGCACGGAGTCTGCGCCGAGGCCAGGACCGACCGAGCGCTGGTCGAGCGTCGTCAGCGGCGCGGGAAGCGCGCCGGACCGGATCAGCGTTGCGATGCGCTGGGCCTCGTCCGGCGCGAAATTGCCGGTGATGCGCCCCGATCCGCCGGTGATCGGCGTCTGAATGCGCGGATAGGAAATGACTTCGCCGTCGAGAACGATCGCGAACAGCGATCCGACATTTTCACGCGTATAGTCGGCGAAGCGGCGCGCGCCCCGTTGGTCGAAGGAAAAGTTGATCTGGAAGCCGCCGCCTTCGTCATTGATGCCCGCCGACGCGCTTTCGACCATGTCGCCTGTGACTTCGGCTTCCTCGAAGAGAACGAGCTGGCCGCCGCCTTCGGTTTCTGCGATCGGCGTCGTCATGCGGCCCGGCGGCAGCACGCCCGCCTGCGCGTCGCTGGGGCTGACCGACGTATCGACGCGGTGGAACGAAAGCTGGCCCGTGCGGTTGATGATCTGCTTCAACGCTTCGGGGTCGTTGTCCCCCGGCGCCTGCACGACGATGCGATCTTCGCCTTGCGCCTGGATCAGCACTTCCTTGTTGCCGGCGGGATCGATCCGCCTACGGACGACTTCGATGGAATCGGCGAGCGCTTCCTGGCCGTAGGCGCGCCGCGCTTCCGGGTGCATCGTGACGGCGATGCGGTTCCCCTCGACCGTCAGGTCATAGGGGCGGACGCCCGCGCCGATGAGGCCGCCGCCGCGGGTCAGGTCGCGCACGCGCTTGGCCGCTTCTTCGATCTGGGCTGCGTCGCGCACCCGCAGCGTGATCGTACCGGTCGCGGCGTCGAGCGCCGGCAAAGCCTCAAGGGCGACGCGCGCGCGCGCGCCTTGCGGGCGCATCTGGCGCTGGATTTCCTGCCGCAGATTGGTGAGGCGGTCGGTGATGACCTTGTCGGTATCGACGCCGAGAAGGAGATACGAACCGCCCTGCAGGTCGAGGCCGAGCGCGATGCGGCTCTTGGGCGCAAAGCCCGGCCAGGCCTCGACCTCCGCCTTCGGGAAGAAGTTCGGAACCGCGAACAGCGCGGCGAGCACGACCGCCCCGATGATGAGGATCCTCTGCCAGAGCCGGTACTGAAGCATGCGAACGACAGCGGCGGGGCGACCAGCGCCCTCGCCGCCCCTTTCCTATTGATCGTTGGCGGCGGGCGCCGGCTTGTTGCGGATATCGACCAGCGTCGATTTCACAATCTTGACGACGACGTTGTCGGCGAGTTCGACCATCACCTCGTCGCCTTCAAGCACCTTGGTGATTTTGCCGACCATGCCGCCCGACGTGACGACGACGTCGCCGCGCTTCACATTCGCGATCATCTCCTGGTGCTTTTTCCGCGCCTGCGCCTGCGGGCGGATGATCAGGAAATAGAAAAAGACGAAGACGAGAATGAAAGGGATGAGCTGGAAAAGCGGGTTGGGGGCGGCCGGCGTCGCGGCCTGCGCAAATG
>CAZNXR010000354.1:0-3039 GCA_964576815.1 uncultured Caulobacterales bacterium
GCCGCCGAGGCCGCGCGCGTTCACATCGACGTTAACCTCGATTCCGGGGGCCGTGCCGTTGTCGCGGAAGCTCATCGGCGCGCGCGGATTCTCGAAGGAGTGGTCCTTCAAATATTGGGCGAGCACGCGAAGCCCCGGCAATCCGGCCTCCAGCGCGCCGTCCTGCGGTCCGCCAGCCCCGTTGGGCGCTGTTTCTGACATCGTTCGTCACCAGTCTTGGAAAAAGAAGCGGGGGTCATACACGCGGCGGCGCCCCGCGGCAACCCGCCGCGATCCTTCACGAATTGTCGAATCGTAAGGCCGTGGAAGGGAATGCTTGGTGTTTTTCGGGCTAAGCTGTCACTATATCAAGCCACGGTCGCCGGTCCGGTTTTGCGGCGGCCCGTGAATGCGAGCGCTCATGGATCCTGCCCTCATCATCTTCATCGCCCTTTCGGCGTTCGTCGCCTACCGGCTTTATTCTGTGCTGGGCTCGCGCACCGGCGAGGAACGCCAGCGCGACGTCGAAGGCTTGCAGCGGGCGCGGACGCGGGAAGCGCGCGAGGAAGCCCCGCCCGCCCTCGACGCCGAGCCTGAGCCCGCGCGGCCCTTGCCGCCCGTATCGGCCGCCGCAGAGCCGCTGCGCGGCGCCGATGCCGCCTTTGACGAGCGCGCCTTCGTCGAGGGCGCCAAGGGCGCCTATGAGATGATCGTCGAGGCGTTTGCGTCCGGCGACCTCAAATCCGTTCGCCGTTACATCGCTGCCCCGGTGCATGAGGCGTTCAAGTCGGCGCTCGCCGCCCGCGAAGGCGCAGGGCGGCGGATCGATCTCAAATTCGTCGGCATCGAAAAGGCGCAGATCGTGTCCTCGCGCATCGAAGGCGGTGAGGCGAAGGCTTCCGTCGAGTTTCTGTCGAACCAGGTGCGGGCGACCTATGACCAGAGCGGCGCGTTGGTCGAGGGCGACCCCAACCGCATCGATCTCGTGAAAGACCTCTGGACCTTCACCCGTCCGCTCTCGTCAAACGATCCGAACTGGACTTTGGTCGCGACTGGCGCCTGATTTTTCGCCGGAGCTTCGGTCGTGGTGACGCTGACCCCCTTGCGCCTTGCCGTCGTCGCGCTGGCGGTCGCCGGCCTCGTCGCCGCCGCTTTTGTCGCCGGAACGAAACGCGGCGTCCAAAAAGCGCCGCCGCCCGAACCCGTGCTTGCAGGCGTCAGTTTTTCGGTAAGCGATTTTGCAGCGCTGCCCGGCTGGCGGGACCACGATCCCTCGCTTGCGCTTGCAGCGTTCGCCCGCGTCTGCGCCCTGCGCAACGCGGCGCCGGACGATGCGCCGGCCAACCCTCACGAAGCGCTGATGCGCGCCGATGCGAGCCTTGGCGGAACGATCGCCGACTGGCGGGCGCCGTGCGCAGCGGCGCTGACCGCCGGCCTCGGAGCGCAGGCCGCCCGCGCAATTTTCGAAACGCATTTCACGCCGGTGTCGCTCGCGGCGCGCCTGACGCCGGGCGGCGATCCAGAAGGGCCTCCGACGATCGAGCGGACGGGACGCTTCACGGCTTACTTCGAGCCCGCCTATCCTGCAAGCGATCAGCAGACGGAGGAATTCTCGGCCCCCGTTCTCGCGCGCCCCGCCGATCTCGTGACGGCCGATCTCGGCGCTTTTCGCGAGGGCCTCGCGGGCGACCGGATCGCGGGCAGCGTGGTCGATGGAGTCCTGCAGCCCTATCCCGATCACGCGGCGATCAACGCCGGCGCGCTTGTCGGCCGCGCGGAAATCATCGCCCATATGCGCCCGACGGACCTTCTCTTCCTGCAAATTCAGGGATCGGGGCGGCTTCATCTTCCCGGCGGCGAATTGCGCGTCGGCTATGACGGGCATAATGGCCATCAATATACGCCCGTCGGTCGTACGCTGATCGAAGAGGGCGCGCTGACGCGGGAAACGGTCAGCATGCAGACGATCAGGGGATGGCTCGACGCCGCGACCCCGGCGGCGGCGGCGCGCGTGCGGGAATCGAACCGTTCCTACATTTTCTTCCGCCGCCTCGACGGTCTTCCTGATCCATCGCTCGGGCCGCTCGGCGCCGCCGGTTCGCAATTGACGCCGATGGTCTCGCTCGCCGTCGATCCGCGCTTCACCCCGCTCGGCGCGCCGGTGTTTGTCGAAATCGAGGGCGGCGCGGAAACCGCGCCGATCGCTGCGCTGATGATCGCCGAAGATCGCGGCGGCGCGATCAAGGGTCCCGTGCGCGGCGATCTCTATGCGGGATCGGGCGAGGCGGCGGGCGCTTTCGCGGGCGGCTTCAACCGCATGGGAACGATGACGGTTCTCCTGCCGAAGGGCGTCGCTGCGCGGCTGCCGAAAGAGACCGGCTCGTGAGGAAGCGCGATCTCTCCCGCGAGGAGCGCGCGCTCTGGTCTCTCGTAACGCATGACGTGAAGCCGGCGAAGAAAAAGCGGCGCGCGTCCGCGCCCGATGCGCCGCCAAAAGCGCGCGAAATCCTGGCGCCTGGCCCGTCCGGCGCCGCGCGACGCCGTCGCAGCGATGTTCCGGCGTTGCAGACGGGCGAAGGCAAAAAGGCTGCGGCGCCGCGGCGTCAACCGCCGGCATTCGGCGCCGGCGATCCGGCGGCGGACCGTCGCGCCGCCAAGGGTTTGATCCCGATCGAGCGGACCCTTGATCTTCACGGCCTCACGGAAGCGGCGGCGCATGCGCGGGTCACGCGCTTTATCTTCGGCGCGCAAGGCGACGGCGCAAGGCTTGTGCTCGTCATCACCGGCAAGGGCGCGGGGCGCGGCGGGGAGGGGCGGGGCGTCCTGCGCCGGCGCTTTGTCGACTGGGTCGAAACGGCGCCGTTGCGCGCGGCGATCGCAAGGGTTTCGCAGGCAAGACCGAAGGATGGCGGGGAGGGCGCCTTCTACGTGTTCCTCAAACGAAAAACGCGGGGCTGATCCCCGCGTTTCTGCATTCTTTTATTTCGGTGCGTTCTACTTCCCGCCGCCCATGAAAATCCACATCGCGTAAGCGGCGGCGGCGACCGGCAGCAGATAGAA
>CAZNXR010000355.1:0-3031 GCA_964576815.1 uncultured Caulobacterales bacterium
CCGCAATCACTGGTACCGCTTCAGCCATTTCCGGGCGCCGCATGCGAGCGCGCCGGCCTTCCTCATCAACCAGCACCGCATCGACACTGTCGCCGACGCCGAGGCCTATATCGCGCGCCTTGAAGGACTGAAGGCGAATTTCGCCGGGCACCGCAAGGTCGCCGAAGACCAGTTCGCGCGCGGGATTTACGCGCCGAAATGGTCCTATGCGAAGATGATCGAAACGGCGAAGAACGTCATCGTCGGCGCGCCCTTCGACAAGGGGGCCAAGCCCTCGACGATTCTTGCGGACTTCAACGACAAAGTCGGCAAGCTCGACGCCGACAAGGCGACGAAGCGGGCGCTGACGAAGCGCGCGGAAGCGGCGCTCCTCACCTCGGTGAAGCCCGCCTATCAGGACCTCGTCACCATGTTCGAACGTCAGATGGCGGCGGCCACGAACGATGACGGCGCGTGGAAGCTTCCCGAGGGCGACGGCTATTACGACGCCCAGCTTGAGCGCATGACGACGACCGCGATGACGGCCGACGAAATTCACGGCCTCGGCCTCAAAGAGGTAGCGCGCATCCACGCCGAGATGGACGCGATCCGCGAAAAGGTCGGCTTCAAGGGCGATCTGAAGACCTTCTTCGCCTATATGCGCGAGGATCCGGAAAAGCGCTTCACCTATCCCGATACCGAAGAAGGCCGTGCACGCTATCTCGCCGAGGCGACGGCGATGATCGACACGATGCGCGGGCGGCTCGACGAGCTCTTCATAACGAAGCCCAGGGCCGACATGGTCGTGAAGCGGGTCGAGCCTTTCCGCGAAAAGTCGGCCGGCAAGGCGTTTTACCAGCGCCCCGCGCCGGACGGCTCGCGGCCCGGAATCTACTACGCGAACCTTTATGAGATGGCGTCTATGCCGGTCTACCAGATGGAGGCGCTCGCCTATCACGAGGGCATTCCCGGCCACCACATGCAGATCGCCATCGCGCAGGAGCTTGAAAACGTGCCGAGCTTCCGCCGCTTCGGCGGCTTCACCGCCTATTCCGAAGGCTGGGGCCTTTATTCGGAATGGATCGGCAAGGAGATCGGATTTTACGCCGATCCCTATTCGGACTTCGGACGCCTCGCCATGGAGCTCTGGCGCGCCGGGCGCCTCGTCGTCGATACCGGTCTCCATCGCAAGAAGTGGACGCGCGAGCAGGCGATAGAGTGGCTGGTCGAGAACACGCCGAACGCGGCGGGCGATGCGACGACCGCGATCGAGCGCTATGTCGTGATGCCGGGACAGGCGACCGCCTATAAGATCGGTATGCTGAAGATCCAGGAATTGCGCGCCCGCGCCGAGAAAAAACTCGGGAAGAAATTCGCCGTGCGCGAATTCCACGACGAAGTCCTGAAATACGGCCCCGTGCCGCTGGCGATCCTCGAAGAGAACATTGACGGCTGGATCGCGGCGAAGAAGAGGGCGTGAGGGGACGGCATCAATTCGGCTGCGCCCGCCCATGCGGGCGCAGCAGACTTCACTGCTATAAGACGCTATAGCGTTGATTTTTAACTGATATTCTTGTTTTTCGATAGTATCTTTTATGCTCTATAAAACCTCTTGACATGCCGCCCTTGTGGGTTAGCATAAGAGGCGAAATGCGTTGATCGGGTTATGTTTTTCGGAGCCGACCCGGATTTGTTCTTACAGGCTATAAATGAGAGTCCCCGCGGCGCCGCCCGACCTTTGGACCGAGTTCGGTCGAATGCTGACCGCCGCCGAGACCGCCGGGCCGATCGCGCTGACGGAATTCTCCCGCCGAACCGCACGCGCGCGTCCCGTCGATGAGAAAGACCGCTATCTTCACTGGGAAGAGTTCCGCTTCAAACCCGCAGAAGACGGCCTTTCCGCCCTCGACCGATGGATTTTGATGCGGCGCGCGCGGGAGACGCGTCGGATCGACACGCCGTTTGAAGATAAGGCGGGCCATAAGTTCTTCTTTGTAAAGACAGATGTCATCGAGCGCGCGCTGCACGACATCGACAGCCGGTCGCGCGGCGGCGTGCGCATCGACGGCGCCGCCCCGACGCAGGGCGAAGCGAAGTCATTTTTCCTCACCTCGCTGATCGAGGAGCCGTTCAGTTCGTCCGTCTTCGAAGGCGCCGTCGCGACGCGCGACCAGGCGAAAAAGATCATTCGCGAGAATCGCGCGCCGAAGACCACCGGTGAGAAGATGATCCTCAACAATTATCGTGCGATCGAATTCCTCAAGACGAAGAAGGGCGACCCGCTGACCTCGGCGCTGATCTGTGAGGTCCACCGGCTGATCACGCACGACACGCTCGACAATCCCAAAAAGGCCGGCGTCTTCCGCGATCCGCGCGACCGGATCGTCGTCGATGACGAAGCGGGCGAGGTGCTCCACGATCCGCCGCCGGCGGCGGAGCTCTCGGCCCGGGCCGACCTCTTATGTCGCTTCGCCGATGACGACGGGGCCGAGGGGCCCTTCATTCATCCGGTCATTCGCGCGGTCATCTTGCATTTCATGCTCGCCTACGATCACCCCTTCGTTGACGGCAACGGACGGACGGCGCGCGCGCTGTTCTACTGGTCGGTTTTGAACCGCGATTACTGGCTGCTCGAATACATCTCGATCAGCAAGCAGATCAGGGAAGCGCCGATCCGGTACGGCAAGGCGTTCCTCGAAACGGAGACGGACGAGGGCGATCTCACCTATTTCATCCATCACCAGCTTGAGATGATACAAAGAGCGATCGATGCGCTTTACGTCTTTATCGAGGACAAAAAATCGGAGGTCGCCGCGCTTGAACGGCTGTTCTCCGGCGACGGCCTCAAGGCGAAATTCAATCATCGACAGCTGGCGCTGCTCAATAGAGCTGCGCGGGCGCCGGGCTTGAGCATGACGATCCAGCAGCACCTCGCCGAAACCGGCGTCAGCTATCTGACGGCGCGATCGGATCTCGAAATTCTGGCGGCGAAAGGGTATTTCACCAAGCGAAAACGAGGCGCGGTTTCAGTCTATGGTCCCGCCCGCGATCT
>CAZNXR010000356.1:0-3025 GCA_964576815.1 uncultured Caulobacterales bacterium
AACGATGCAGCCCGGAATGCGCGCAGCGAGCGTGCCGAGGCTCGCCCAGTTCGACACATAGCCGGAGGTGAAGAGGAGCGCGGCTTCCTTACCGTGGAGGTCGGCGAGCTCCTGCTCGAGCATCACGTGATAATGGTTGGTGCCGGAGATGTTCCGTGTACCGCCGGCGCCCGCGCCGCAGCGGTCGAGCGCCTCGTGCATGGCGCTGACGACCTTCGGGTGCTGGCCCATTCCGAGATAGTCGTTGGAGCACCAGACGGTGACTTCCTTCGGCCCGTTCGCGCCGTGATTGCTCGCGACCGGGAAGGCGCCCGCCTTCCGCTCGATGTCGGCGAAAATACGATAATTGCCTTCCTTTTTTAGGGCGGCGAGTTCGCTTTCAAAGAACGCGTCGAAATCCATCATGGTCTCCTAAGGCCCAAGGGTGGTGGCACGGTGGCGGCCGTCCGTCCAGCGCCGTTCGCCGCAAAGGAGGCGCGGGCGAGCGTCGCAGGCAGGGCGGGGGTGAGCATCAAAGCGGCTTGGTCAGTCTTCGCGGGCGCCGCGTCACGGCGTCGCGCCCAGGTCCAAAGCGCAGCGTCGCGCAGGGGCGCGGCCATCAGCGCATGTTCAAGAACCGCGAGCGCGGCGAGCGTTGCGAGCAGCCCAAGCGAAGCGCCGTGATGAGCGCCGGCGGGCGCGGCGAGCGCCGCCGCTGCCAGCGCGAGAGTGATAATCGTTATCAGGATCATCGTCGCGGCGAAGAAGACGGTGATGCGCTTCGGCCCGAAATAGGACTTCAGATAGCGGAGCCGCTCCGGCAGCAATTCGTCCGAAAGATGCGGCGCGCCGACGAAGATGTTGGCCTTCGCGCTGAGCCGCATGCCCCAGAGCAGAAGGAACGTCCACATCGCCGTCTGATTCGCCGCGCTCCATGACAGCGCGACGAGCAGCGCCGCGTTGAGCGCGATGGCGACTTCATGCGCAATAACGGTTTCACTCGCCGCGAGGAAACGCCGCCAAGGCGACAATCCCGGCGGGCATTCGCTGCGCCGCGGGCCGGTGAGGAAGCCGAATAGAAAGGCCGCCTCGTGCCAGGCCCAGATCGTGACACCGAGGACGAAACCGGCGAAGGCGCCGGCGACGCTCGCTTGTCCGCCGACCAGCACGACGCCCGCCGTCGCTGCAGCCATAACCACGGAAAGAATGGCCATCGTCGCCGCATGCGCCGCACGCGGCGCCGATGCGAGCCACAGGAGCGCACCCGTCGAAACGAACCAGACGAAGATCGCGGCGATGACCGGCATGGCGGTGTCGAACGTCACGGGGCGAGAGGTCCTTTCTTCACCAGGCCGGTTGCAGGCGAACGGAAACGGGAAGTTCGTTTCGGCGCGCCGGCGTGAAATACATCGACAGGAAAACGCCGGCGGCGGATAGCGCAAGGAGGCCCGCCTCCAGCGCGCCGAAGAGGCCGCCTTTCGCGTTCGCCGCGTCACGCTTTTCGGAAATGATGCGCATACGTTCGAGATCAGCGAGGAATTTCGGATCGTCGATGTCGACTTCGACCGGGAATACCTGACGCGCGATCTCGTTCGTCACGCGGTAGACCTGCATGTCGTACTGCGTCGGATGGAGGCCGAGCGCCTTATGGAAGGCGGGGCGCGCATGGTCGCGCACATACATCGTCGCGTAGACGGCGAGGATGAAGAACTTGATCCAGAGCTTGTTGGCGCCCTGTAGGAGTTTCGGGTCCGACCGCATCAGCAGCGCGAAAGCCTCGCCGTGGCGGAATTCGTCGTTGCACCATTCCTTGAACCATTTGAAAATCGGGTGGAACCGCAGCTCCGGTTGACGCTCCAACTGACGGTAGATGGTGATGTAGCGCGCATAGCCGATCTTCTCGGAAAGATAAGTCGCGTAATAGATGAACTTCGGCTTGAAGAAGGTGTACTTCTTCGTCTTCGTCAGGAAGCCTAGATCGACGCCGATGCCAAAATCCTTCAGCACGTCATTGATGAAGCCCGCGTGACGCGACTCATCGCGGCTCATCAGGCGGAAGAGCGCCTTGACGTCCGGGTTCGTCACGCGCTTCCTGATCTCGGCGTAGAGGACGCAGCCCGAAAACTCCGATGTCATCGAGCTGACGAGGAAGTCGACGAACTCCGCGCGCAGGTCTTCGGGAAGCGTGTGGAGAATGTTGTCGAACTCCTCCGTGCGCTTGAAATGGCGCTTGTTGGGGTCGGCCTCCATTTCCGCGATCAGCGCGTCCCATTCGGCGCGGACCCCGGAGACGTCGATACGGTCCATTGCGGCGAAATCGGTCGTATAGAATCTCGGCGACAGGATCGTTTCCGTCGTGGCGATCGCCAGCGTGTCAGGAACGGCGATAGCGGGATCCATGGTTGCGGTCGTCATCAGAACCTCTTTCCGGAAAAACTGACTTCATATAAATCCGCCAGTTCGAAGCGCGCTTTGACATAGGTCATGAGTTTTTGAAGGCGGCTTGCGCGCATCAGCGTCGCCTGCCGCTTCAGGGTGACGCGCTCGCCGAAGCGGAGCTTCACCGCGTCGCCGTGCACAAGCACGCGGTCCCCGACCTCCGGCGCGACGCCGCCGTCGAGTTCGACATGGGCCTCAAGATTATCGGCGTCATGAGCGATGGTGATCGTGCAAGGAATGGTGATGCGGCGGGGGCGCTTCATCCCTCGCTCCTTTCAAAAAGCTGCGCGAATTCGGCGGCGTTCGGCGCGCCGAACCCGTTGAGGACGATCCGCGATCCGGTGAGCGGGTCGGTTAGCGTCAGTTTGCCGTCTTCATGCAGGGTGATGGTGAAGGGCGCTGCGGCGTCGTAACCGGCGAGCTTGCGCTCGCGCGCGACGGCGCGGAGCGTGCTGCGTACGAAGCCGTGCTTGTCGCGGGAAAAGACGAAGACCTCGGCGCCGTTCGCGGCGTCCGTGGCGACGACGGCGCCGTCGTCGCGATCGGCGAATGAAAGCGACAGCGACTGCGCCGGCGCGCCGAATTCGGCGCGCCATTTGCCGACGCC
>CAZNXR010000357.1:0-1845 GCA_964576815.1 uncultured Caulobacterales bacterium
TAGGTCTCCGGCATGGCGCCGTAACGGCCTGCGCGGTGGGCGACGGCGCGAAAACCGAACGCGCGCTCGAACGAGGCGGCGAGCGCAGCGAGCTTGGCGCGGTGAACCGCGCGCGGCAGGTTCATCTGCCAGGAATAATAATCGCCGTGATAGCCGCCGCGCGGCGGCGTCGCCCATTGATGAAGATGCAGGCCGAGGTCGGCGCGCCCGGCGCGATGCTCCTCGCGGAACCAGGCGGCGAACGCGGCGTCCTCAAGAAGCGGATATGTGATGAAGTGCAACGGCTTTGCGCCGTGCGCCGCGCAGATCGCCGACAGCCGCGCCAGACCTTCCGGATCGCCGGCGCGGTGGGTCGCCGGCGTGAATTCGGACCAGTCGAACTCCTCCTCGGCGTCGATGGTGAAGATCAGCCGGGGTCGGTCGCCCGTGACGGACAACGGCCGAAAGGAAACCGCGCGCCGGCGCCGGTGCTTGTCGGTCACCTCCTGGAACAGCGCATCGAGCCCGTCCGAGGTTTCATCCCAGGAATGGCGCTCGGCATAAGCTCTTGTCGCAGCGCGGTCGCTGGAGGCGAGCACCTCGCGGAGCCCCGCCGCCAGCGCCTCCGGCGTCCGCTCCTTGAGAACGCGGCCCGCTGCGGCCGCGCGGATCACTTCGCCCGCGCCGCCCGCATTCGCTGCGACGGCGGGTGTTCCGCACGCCATCGCTTCGAGCAGCACGTTCGGCCAGCCCTCGCGCGTCGAGGCGAGAATGAGCGCGTCGGCGGCGTTATAGACGCCGATCAGCGCTTCGTGGCGCAGCTGGCCGAGGAAGCGCACGCGCGCGGCGACGCCTTCCTGCGCCGCTAGCGCTTTCAGCGCCGCTTCTTCCGGTCCCTCACCGGCGATGAGGAGCGTCGCACTGGGCAGCTGCGCCAACGCCTTGATCGCGATGTCGTGGCCTTTGCGCGGAATGAGGCTGCCGACCGAAGCCAGAACGGCGCCGTCGACCTTCAGGCCCGCGCGCGCCGCGGCGCGATCGATGGGCCGGAACATGTCGAGGTCGACGCCGTTCCTCAGCACCCGGATTTTCTCCGCCGGCGCGCCGAGCCTGACGAGATCGTCCCTCAGCGCCGCGGCGACTGCGATGACGGCGTCGGCGCGGATGACGGCGTCGAGGATCATGCGGCGCTGGCGCGGAAAGGCCGCGAGCGCCGTCACGTCACTGCCGCGCGCGGTGATGACGAAAGGCTTGCCGAGCCGGCGCGCCAGCCGCGCGGCGGCGACGCCGTCCGGATAGAGGTAATGGGCGTCGATGACGTCGAAGTCCCAGCCTTCGGCGAGGATCGCGCGCGCACTCCGCTCGGCCGCGCGGGCGAGCGCCGAGGCGGCGTAGGTCATCCCGATCTTCGGCGGGATGGCGTAGCGGGGATGAACGACCTCGATCCCGCGCCTGACTTCGCGCTCCGGCGCGGCCGCAAACCGCGCATAGGGTCCAAAGACCGGCGCGGCGGAGGGAAACCACGGGACAGGCGCAATCACCCGGATGTCGTGCCCAGTCCGGCGCCGGAAAAAATCGAGCCGGTTCTCCACGAAAACGCCATGCGAGGGGCTGGCCTCGTTCGGGTAGAGCGTTGTTATCGTTAGAATTTTCATCGGCGCGTGCTGCAAATTCGCCAAAAACCCCGTCAAGAAGTTGCGCGTCGGCTTCAATAGCCTGAAAATCCTTCCAATTTGTCATTATGGATTAGGAGATTTTTCAGCAGGCTGAGGTGGGGTGCGTTCTGCATCAGAGGATGTCGATGGCCCAAGCATCGGTTGATTTCGCGGCTGCGGCCGCGCGTGGTCGCCCCGAAGCGCCGCCGCT
>CAZNXR010000357.1:1945-3005 GCA_964576815.1 uncultured Caulobacterales bacterium
TTCAGCGCGCAGCGGCGCAAATTGAGACAGCGATGCCAGGGTCGAGTGCCAAGTGATGACTGGGGGAGTGCCTGATGGGTTGGGTCGCTTATAGTGCGGCAATCGTTTGCACGACTGCCATAGGGTTGGTGATTGCGCCGCCCTTCCTGAGGCGGATTGGACGCGAACTTCTGTTCGTCTCCGCCGGGCCCTCGCTGCCGCGCGGCGCCAGACGATTCGGCCGCGTCGATCCGGCGACGTTTTCAGACCGCGACCTTGAGCGCGCCAGGACGCTGCGTACGCCCGGCATCGCCCGGGCCTCAAAGCGCGCCTTCGACGTCCTAGCGGCGATTACGCTGATCGTCGCCTTTTCCTGGCTGCTTGCGCTGACCGCGATCGCCGTGCGTCTCGACAGCCCCGGCCCCTCGATCTACCGCCAGCGGCGCGTCGGCAAGGACGGGAAGGAATTCGACATCTACAAATTCCGGTCGATGCGGACGGACGCCGAAAAGGACGGCGCGCAATGGGCGAAAGCCGGCGACGACAGGATCACCCGCACCGGCCGCCTTATCCGCCGTACACGGATCGATGAGCTGCCGCAGGCCTTCAACATTCTGAAGGGCGAAATGAGTTTCGTCGGCCCGCGACCGGAGCGTCCCGAGTTCGTGGCGATGCTTGAGCGCGACATCCCGCACTACCATGACCGCCATTTCTTGAAGCCGGGCATCACCGGCTGGGCGCAGGTGCGCCATTCTTACACGGCCTCCGTCGAAGGCGCGCGAGACAAGCTTTGCTACGATCTCTTCTACGTTAAGCATTTTTCACTGCTGCTCGACGTGCTCATCGTGTTGATGACGGTGAGGGTCGCCGTGCTCGGCATCGGCAGCCGCTAGCGCGGACTTACGGCCGGCGTCTTGCAGGCGGCCGGCGTCTTGCAGGGAGGCGACCTGAACGCAGTCCCGGTGGTGGTCGCTATGGTCAGGACTTTGCGGAACTCGCCCGCCTTGCGCATCGGCGCCGCCTTTGTGCTGGCGATCGCCGGGCTGTCCCTGGCGAGGGCGCTTGTCCCGGCGCCCGCGCC
>CAZNXR010000358.1:0-3003 GCA_964576815.1 uncultured Caulobacterales bacterium
GGCGCGGGAATCGGCCTTTAACCCTTTGCGCCTGCGACGAAGCACCTTAGCGGACAAGAATCGGGCGAGGCGTGCGCGCTGAATGGAGGCGTCGCGCCTCGTCCGGTCAGAAGCCGGGGGAGCCGCCGGCAAGAGCGGATGAACGCGATGACATCGAACGCCCCGTGGAGCGTCAAAGGGATCGACCGGGACGCCCGCGAAACCGCGAAAGCGGCAGCCCAGCGCGAAGGCATGACGTTGGGGGAATGGTTGAACCAGATGATTTTCGCCGCCGGCGATCCGAACGCCGCCCCGCCCGCCGCGCCAAGCGCCGCCAATGACCTCGAAGGCCTCAAGGCGCGCGATATCGCGATGGCGTTCGAGCACCTGACGCGCCGCGTTACGACCGCCGAAGCCAAAAGCGCCGAGGCGGTCGACAGCCTCGCCCGCAGCCTCGGCGGCGTCGTCGAACGGCTGCAGCGGATGGAGCGGTCGCGCAATCCGGGCGAAACGCCGCCCGATCTCGCCGAACGGATCGAGCGGCTCGAGGAAAAATCCGGCGACCGGACCCGCATCGAGGCCCTAAGGGCGCTCGAACGCGCCGTCTCGCAAGTCGCCCAGCAATTCGCCGCCGCGCAGTCCTCTTCGATCGCGCGCCTCGATTCCGTCGAGCGGTCCTTGCAGACGCTCGCCGAGCGGTTCGACCAACCGGCGGCCGGCGAAGTCACCATCGCCGCAGTGCGCGGGGCGATCCAGGAAATGGGCGCGCGGATCGAACGGGCCGAGCGCGTCGCGGCGGAGGCCCACCAACTGAAGGCGGAGGCGTCAACCTCGGTCGATCCGGACTTTGTGCAGAAGACCGGTCTGAGGCTGCGCATTCTCGGCGACGAGATCAAGCGCGGCGGCGACCAGATCAAGGCGCTCGAAGGGTCGATTTCGCGCCTCGCCGATCAGATCGACGCGGCCGAGCGGCGGAGCGCGGAAGGCGTTCACAAAGTCGCTGAAACGATCGCCGAACTGCGCGCCGAAGTCGCCAATGGCGAGGACCAGGCGGCGGCGCGCGCCGACATCGAAGCGGCGGTCGGCGAAATCACGCAGCGCACCGAAGACCGGATTACGGCGCTGCAATTCTCCTTTGACGAGATGGTGCGCAGGCTCGACGGCGCCGCGCGTCCGGTCCCTGCGCCGCCGCCGGCGCGGACGGCGACCGGCGGCGGCGTCGTTAGGACCGGCGCCAGCGTCGCGCCGCGCCCCGTCGCAACGCCTGCGCCGGAGGACGATTTCGATTCCGTCTTCGCCGATCTTGAGGATGTGTCGGAACCTGCGCCCCAGCCGGCTGCCGCGCACGCAGACGACGATGAGCTTGATTTCGAGCTCGATGAGGCGCCGGCGGCGCCGAACGCGGCCTATGACAGCGACACCGACGACGTCCTTGCGGAAATCCGCGAAGCGTTCGGCATCGATGCGCCGGCGCCGAGGCCAGCCGCACCCGACGTCGAAGAAGAACCCGCGGTTGAAGTCGAAGCCTTCGAGGACGACGCCCCGCCGGTCATCGATGAAGCCCCGCCCGTCGCCGCCGCCGCGCCGGCGGCGGCAGTGGGCGCCGATTACCTGAAGGCTGCGCGTCAGGCCGCGCGCGAAGCGGCCGCACGCGCTGCGGAGGAAGGCGACGGCAAGCGAAAACTGACGCCGAAGCAGCGCGCCATCCTCGCGGCGCGCGCCAAGCGCCGCCGCATGGAAGCGGAAGCCGCCGGCGGCGTGGGCGTCGCCGCCGCGGCAGCCCCGCTCGTGGCGGAACCGGCCGGCAAACCGCCGGCCACAGAAGCGGACAAATCCTCCGCCAAGAGCCGCATCAGCGCCGCCATCGCCAAGCTGAAAGCCGGAAGCGCCAAAGCGGCGGCGGCAAAACCGTCACCTACGCCCGCTGCAAAGCAAGGCCCGACCCTTGATGAGACCGAGGCCGACGAAAAACCGTCCGGGCCGCCGTCGATCGCCGCCGGCGCTGCGGCCGCCTTCAACAAGTTCCGCGCGCTGCCGATGTCGCGCAGCGTCCTGATGCTCGGCGCGATCGCCGTGCTCCTCAGCGTCGCTCTTTTTGTCCTGACGAAAGACCGTCTGTCGCCGAAAGCAAACCCGGTTGCACAGGCGCGTCCTGCCGCCGCTGAACCGGCCGCAACGGTTGCAGCGCCGGCGCAGACCGATCCGGCGCAGACCGATCCGGCGCCGGCGGTGCGCGACGAGACCTCGACGACGCCGGCGAGCGACCTCGTGCGGCCGCGCGATCTTTATCTGCAGAACATCACGGCGCTGAAATCGGCGGAGACCGACGCGCAGGCGAAAGCCGCCCTGACCGAAATCGAGAAGGCCGCCGCGCTCGGCCATCCGCCGGCGCAAGTGCAGCTCGCCGAGCTCTACAAGATCGGCCAGATCTACCAGAAGGATCTCGCCAGCGCGCGGGCGTGGTTCGAACGCGCCGCGAACGGCGGCAACGTGCTCGCCATGCACCGCCTCGGCGTGATGGCGGCGCGCGGCGAAGGCGGGCCCGTCGATCCGAAACTGTCGATCTTCTGGTTTGAGAAGGCCGCCGCGTTCGGCCTCCTCGACAGCCAGTACAATCTCGGCGCGACCTATCATCCGTCAACGGAACGTCAGTCGGACGGCGTGCAGAACGCAGGGCTCGCCTATTACTGGTACTCGGTCGCCGCCCGGAACGGCGATGCGCAGGCCGCAGAAATGGCCGCCGGCCTCGCCCAGTCGCTCGCCCCCGCCGAACGCGCGGCCAAGGACGCCGAAGCGGCCGCCTGGAGGGCCGCGCCCGCCGACCCGATCGCCAACGAGCTCGCGCCCGCGAGTTAGAGCGCCGCGCTCCTTGGCCCTGGACCTCCGCTTGCGCGGGGATGGGCGGAGGGAGAGGTCTCTCCCCTTGGTCGCAACGGGCTCCCGGTTTACCCTATTCGGACAGATCTTGCCCCTTGGCTTTCCGCGGGCGCATTTGGCATTCTGAGGCCCGTCAGCGTTGGGGTT
>CAZNXR010000359.1:0-3000 GCA_964576815.1 uncultured Caulobacterales bacterium
CGTTTATTATCGTCTCCGCGTCGGACCTTTCGCGTCCGCCGATGCAGCAAAGACGTGGTGCGCGGGCCTCAAGGAGCGCGGTACCGACTGCCTCATCAAGGCGAAGTGAGGGGGCGTTGCGCGCGCTGATCCTCGACTGCGAGGGCGCGCGCCCGACGCCAGACGAGCGCGCGCTATTCCGCGACGCCGACCCTTGGGGCTTCATCCTTTTCGCACGTCATTGTCAGAGTGCGGAAGATGTCCGTGCGATTTGCGCCGAGCTTCGGGACTGCGTCGGCCGCAACGCGCCTGTCTTCGTCGATCAGGAAGGCGGGCGTGTCGCGCGGATGAAGGCGCCGGTGTTTCCGGCGCACCCGCCAATGGGCGCGTTCGGCGCGCTGTGGCGCGAGGACCCGGAACGGGCGAAAGCCGCCGCGCGCCTTAATGCGCGCCTCATCGGCCGCCTAGTTTCCGATCTTGGCGCCGATGTCGATTGCGTGCCGATGCTCGACGTGCGCCAGCCCGCGGCGGACAAGGACGTCATCGGCGACCGTGCGCTCGCCGGCGATGCGGGCGCCGTCGCGGCGCTCGGACGGGCGGTTATCGAAGGGCTGATGGAAGGCGGCGCGCTTCCCGTTATCAAGCACATGCCGGGACATGGCCGCGCGACGGTCGACAGCCATCATCACCTTCCGCGCGTCGATGCGTCGAGGGAGAAGCTGCGCGCGGTCGATTTCGCCCCGTTCCGCGCGCTCAACGACGCGCCGATCGGCATGACCGCGCATGTCATCTATGAAGCCTACGATCCCGATCGCTGCGGCACGCTCTCGCCGGTCATCGTCGGGGAGGTCATCCGCGGCGAAATCGGTTTTGACGGGCTGTTGGTGTCTGACGACCTCAAGATGAAGGCGCTCGGCGGGCCGGTCGGCGAACGCGTGTCGGCCTGCCTCGATGCCGGCGTCGATATCGCCTGCTGCTGCAATTTTTCTTTCGAACAGATGGTCGAGGCGGTGGAGGCGGCGCGGCCGCTGACGGGGAAAGCCCTCGCGCGCGCTGAAGCAGCGCTGGCGCGCCGGCCTTCGTCGGTCTTGCGCGCCGATACGGGCCCCGACTATGAGCGGCTTGCGGCCTTGCTGGCCCCGCTCCGGACGGCGTGAACGGCGCGCGCGCGCGAGAATCGCCCCTTAAGGATTGAAGATGACGGAGAGCGTGACGATCGACAGGGCCGACAAGGCGGACGAGGCGTTCGACGCGCCCGTGCGCGCGCCGGCCGCTGCCGACATCGATGCGCTGATCGTCAATCTCGACGGCTACGCCGGCCCGCTCGATGTGCTCCTTGAGCTTGCGCGCACGCAGCGCGTCGATATCCGCAAGATCTCGATGATCCGGCTCGTCGATCAATATCTCGACTTCGTCGCGGCCGCGCGCGCGCGCAGCCTTGAACTCGCCGCCGATTATCTCGTGATGGCGAGCTGGCTGACCTACCTCAAATCGAAACTCCTAATCCCGCAGCCGGCGGACGCCGCCGGCGAACCGACGGCCGATGAAATGGCGGCGCGGCTCGCCTTCCAGCTGCAGCGGCTGGAAGCGATGCGAAAGGCAGCAGAAAGCCTTATGCACCTGCCGCAGCTCGGCGTCGATTTCTTCGGCCGCGGCGCCCCGGAAGGCGTGCGCGTGCTGAAATCGCCGTTGTGGCGGGCCGAGCTCTTCGAACTCCTCCAGGCCTATACGCGCCAGCGCGTCGCCGCCGTCGATCGCACCTACAAGCCGGAGCCGCCGCGCGTCTATACGATCGAAGAGGCGCGGGCGCGGATCGCGCGCCTCCTTGGCGCGCTTCCCGACTGGACGCCGCTGACGAGCCTTGCTCCCGCGCGCGAGATCGATGCGCCGGTCGCCTCCGTCGTCGCCAGCGCGTTCAACGCCGCGCTCGAATTCGCCAAAAACGGCGCGATGGAGATCCGCCAGCTCGCCCATTTCGAAACGATCTATGTGCGCCAGCGTGCGAACGCCGGCGCCGAACAGGGAGCGCGCGATGACGCCGCTGAATGAAATGCCGGGCGCCGACGGGTTCGACGACGACGGCCGTCCCTTCGAAAGCTTGTCCGCGCGCGAGGCGCAAGAAGCGCTCGCAGAGGAACTGACCGACATGACCGGGCCGGAGATCGAAGACGCACAAAGCGCAGGACCTTCCGCGGCGCCGACCGCGCGGGAAATGGCCGACCATCTCAGGATGGCGGAAGCGCTGCTCTTTGCCGCCGCCGAGCCGCTCGACGTCGAAGCGATCGCGGCGCGCCTGCCAACGAATGCGGACGTGCCGGCGCTCCTTGAGGCGCTGGCCCAGCATTACGAGAACCGCGGCGTTGTCCTCTCGAAAGCGGCGGGCCGGTACCGCTTCATTACGGCGCCGGATGTCGCCTTTGTCCTCGAAAAGGAGAAAGTCGAGCCTCGCAGGCTCAGCCGCGCCGCGCTCGAAACGCTCGCGATCATCGCCTACCACCAGCCCTGTACGCGAGCCGACATAGAGGACGTGCGCGGCGTTGCTGTCTCTCCCGGTTCGCTCGACCAGCTGATGGAGATCGGCTGGGTGAGGCTGCGCGGGCGACGGAAATCCGCGCCGGGCCGGCCGATCCTCTACGGAACCACGGACACGTTTCTTCAGCATTTCAACCTTGAAAGCCCCGGCGACCTGCCGGGCATGGCGGACCTCAAGGCGGCAGGACTCCTCGACGCCCGCCTGCCGCCGGGCTTCACGGTGCCGAGCCCCGCGGACGACATGGCCGACGACGATATCGTTGCGGTCGGGGAAGAGGTGGAATTCGTAACCGATTTCCAGCCAGATGAACCTCAGTAACAAATGAGCTTGGACCGTTTGCACCCGCAGGGCGCAGGTCCTAGATAGAGCTGGAACGAATGGAGGCCGCCTATGGCCATCGGCCCCTGGCAGATACTGATCATCATCGTGCTCGCCCTTCTGCTTTTCGGGGGCGGCGGCAAAATCTCACAGCTGATGGGAGATTTTGC
>CAZNXR010000360.1:0-2995 GCA_964576815.1 uncultured Caulobacterales bacterium
AAGGCGCTTGCGTCATCGAACAGTCCGGACACGGAACGGTGACGATCGGCGCGATCGAACAGTTCATCACTGAGACCGCCTGGAACGAAGGCTGGGTCGATCCCATCAAGCCCGGCGCGCCGAGCGGGCGCAGTGTCGGAATCGTCGGTGCAGGGCCCGCGGGCCTTGCGGCGGCGGAGGAGCTTATCAAAGCGGGCGCGGGCGTCACGATTTATGACCGTTATGATCGCGCCGGCGGGCTCCTCGTTTACGGCATTCCGAATTTCAAGCTCGACAAGGCTGTCGTCGCGCGGCGCGTCGCGCGCCTGGAGGCGGCGGGCGCTGAAATCCGCCTCGGCGTCGAGATCGGGCGCGACGTGACCTTCGCCGCGCTTCGCGCGCGCCATGACGCCGTCTTGATCGCCACCGGCGTCTACAAGCCGCGCCGGCTTGAACTTGAGGGCGAGGACGGCGCCGGCGTCGTCGCCGCGCTCGATTATCTCACCTGCTCGAACCGGCGCGGCTTCGGCGAGGCGATGCAGCGCGCCGCCGATCTTGATGCGAACGGCAAGAACGTCGTCGTCATCGGCGGCGGCGATACGGCGATGGACTGCGTCCGCACCGCGGTGCGTCAGGGCGCGGCCAGCGTCACCTGCCTTTACCGGCGCGACCGCGCCAACATGCCGGGCTCGGCGCGCGAAACGGCGCATGCGGAGGAAGAAGGCGTCCGTTTCGAGTTTCTCGCCGGCCCCGCGCAGTTGCTCTTCAAAGACGGCGCCGTCGCCGGCGTTGAAGCGCGGCGGATGAAACTGGGCTCACCGGACGCGTCAGGCCGCGCAGGCGTGGAAGCCGACGCCGCATCAGCGTTCCAGTTGCCGGCAAGCCTTGTCATCAAGGCGCTCGGCTTCGAGCCCGAAGACCTTCCTGCGATGTTCGGCGAGCCGCAATTGAAAGTGACGGCGCGCGGCACGCTGCGCGTGCGGCCGGGAACGCTCGAAACGTCGTTGTCGGGCGTTTTCGCCGCCGGGGACATCGTGCGCGGCGCCGCGCTCGTCGTCTGGGCGATCAAAGACGGCCGCGACGCCGCCCATGAGATCATCGAGAAGGTGACGGGCTCGCGCCTCACTCTCATCGCGGCCGAGTAGGAAGGCCGTGATGGCTGACCCGATTGAAACCTATCAACGCCGCCGCCGCGCCCTCATCGATGCGGGCGCCTATGATCCGTCTTCGGAGCGTGACGCCTGCGGCGTCGGGCTTGTCGCGGCGATCGACGGCGCCCCTCGCCGCGACATCGTCGATATGGCGATCTCCGCGCTGAAGGCGGTCTGGCATCGCGGCGCGGTCGACGCCGACGGCAAGACCGGCGACGGCGCCGGCCTTCTCGTCGCGATCCCGCAGGCGTTCTTCCGCGCGCAGGTCGAGCGCATGGGCCGCTCGCCGCTCGCGCCCGATCTCTGCGCCGGCATGATCTTCCTGCCGCGCACCAATCTTTCGGCGCAAGATTCCTGCCGCTCGATCGTCGAGGCGGAGATTATTCGCGACGGGTTCAACGTCTATGGCTGGCGCCAGGCGCCGGTCGATCCCTCGCGCCTCGGCCTCAGCGCCGGGCTCGTGCGCCCAGAGATCGAGCAGATTCTTTTCTGCGACCTCAGGGGCCGCAAGACCGACGAGCTTGAACGCGCGCTTTATCTCATCCGCAGGCGGATCGAAAAGCGCGCGCGCGAAGCGGGGCTCCAGGAATTCTACGTCTCTTCGCTGTCGGCGCGTTCGATCATCTACAAAGGCATGTTCCTCGCGGAGGAGATCGACCGCTTCTACGCCGACCTTCGCGATCCGGCGTTTATCTCCTCGATCGCGATCTTCCATCAGCGCTATTCGACGAATACGTTTCCTGAATGGCGCCTTGCGCAGCCTTTCCGCATGCTCGCCCATAACGGTGAGATCAACACGCTGAAGGGCAACATCAACTGGATGAAAAGCCACGAGATCCGCATGGCGTCCGCCGTCTTCGGCGACGCGCAGGATCAGGTGAAGCCGGTCATCCAGCCGGGCTCGTCGGATTCGGCTGCGCTCGATCAGGCGTTCGAGCTCATCGTGCGCGCCGGCCGGTCGGGCCCGATGGCGAAGACGCTGCTTATCCCTGAAGCCTGGGAAAAGCAGGCGGGCGTCATGAAGGAGGAATGGCGCGCGCTCTACGCTTACTCGAACGCGGTCATGGAGCCTTGGGACGGACCCGCCGCGATCTGCGCCTTTGACGGACGCTGGGCGCTCGCCGGCGTCGACCGCAACGGCCTCCGGCCGCTGCGCTATGCGCTGACCGCCGACGGCGTCCTCGCGGTGGGGTCGGAATCCGGCATGTGCCCGCTCGGCGGGCGCGAAGTCATCCGGCGCGGCGCGCTCGAACCGGGCCGCATGATTGCGCTCGATACGGAGGAGAACCGCTTCTACGAGCAGGCGGAAATCCTCGACGCGCTCGCCTCGAAGCACCCTTATCGCGAATGGATCGAAAATCTCGTCGAGCTCGAACCGAAGATCGGTCCCGGTACGGAGGATCGCTTGTTTGCGGCCGGCGACCTCACGCGGCGCCAGCGCGCGGCCGGGTGGAGCCTTGAGGATATCGACCTCGTCTTGAGACCGATGGCGCTGACGGGGAAAGAAGCGGTCGGCTCGATGGGCGACGACACGCCGATTGCGGTCTTGTCGGACGAATACCGGCCGCTTTCCCATTTTTTCCGCCAGAATTTCTCACAGGTGACCAACCCGCCGATCGACCCCTTGCGCGAAGCCGGCGTGATGAGTCTGACGACGCGGTTCAAGAACCTCGGCAACATTCTCGCCTCCGACAGGACGCAGACGGATGTTTTCGCGCTCGAAAGTCCGATCCTGACGAACGGCATGTATCTGCGCTTTCGCGAACTGCTCAACGAAAAGATCGTCGAGATAGACTGTCTCTATGATATCGCGGAAGCCAAGGGCGACGGCTTTGCGCTGAAGCGCGCGCTCGACCGTGTGCGGG
>CAZNXR010000361.1:0-2992 GCA_964576815.1 uncultured Caulobacterales bacterium
CCGAAACCGTGCGGCTGGAACATCACGAGAAGCCGCCCCGGAAAGTCGTGCAGCGTTTTCAGCGTCGCGGCGATCTTGTCAGGGTTGTGGCCGAAATCGTCGATGACGGCGACGCCCGCAGCTTCCCCGACCAATTCAAATCGACGGCGCACGCCCAGAAACTCGCTTAGCGCCTTCGCCGCATCCTCAAAGCGGATGCCGGCCGCAACCGATGCGGCGACGGCGGCGAGCGCATTGGCGATGTTGTGGCGGCCCGGAACTTTCAACGACACGCGCGCGCGCGCGCCGGAACGCCGGTCGATCGCGGTGAAGGCGGCGCCGTAGGGCGCAACCGCAATCGCCTCGGCGCCGAAATCGGCCTCGGAGATCAATCCGTAGGTAAGGACTTTTTTCGCGCGGAACCGAAGCGCCGCCGCCTCCTCATTGTCGAGATTGAGGACGGCGATTTCGGCGCGCGCCAGGAAATCGCCGAACAGCGCGCGCAGCTCGTCCATCGACTTGTGGTCGAGCGAGACATTGTTGAGCACCGCTATCTTGGGACTGAACAGCACGATCGAACCGTCGCTCTCGTCGATCTCGCTGACGAAAGCAGGCCCTGCGCCGACGAGCGCGCTGGTGAACAGCGCGCCCTCGCGCACGAAGTTTTTCATCACCGCGCCGTTCATCACCGTCGGGTCGCGCCCCGCCGCCGACAGAATCCACGCGATCATCGCAACGGTGGTCGATTTGCCGGACGTGCCGGCAATGCCGATCGGCGTTTCGGCGGCGTTGAACAGCTCGGCGAGGAGGGCGGCCCGGCTCATCCGTTCGGCGCCGAAGCGGATCGCGGCCTGCACGTCCGGCACCGTGTCCTCAACGGCGGCCGAGGCGACGAGGATCTGCGCCGGAGAAACGACTCCCGAGCCGTCCTGTGGAAAAAGTCTAACGCCCTCAGAGCGCAAATAATCGAATTTCGGCGCCGTCCGGCCCTGGTCAAGCGCCCGGTCAGAGCCAGCGACCTCGTGTCCGGAAGCACGCAGGATCAGGGCGAGCGGCAGCATGCCCGATCCGCCGACCCCGCACAGGAAATATTGACGCTTTTCACCCATGGTCGAAGGCCATTAAACGATCTTTGCGAACAACGTCTTATTTGGAGGCGGCGTCAACACGATGGCGGACAGGGTGCGGATCGCCGTCGTCGCGCCGGCGAACCGGCTGAATGAGGATGCGGCGGACCGCGTAACGGCGCTTGCACGCGCCAGTTTCGGCGACCGCCTGCGCATCGACTTTCATCCTCAGTGTTTTCTGTCGTCGGGACATTTCGCCGGCGACGACGCGGCGCGGTCGGCGGCGTTCCTCGATGCGGCGAACGATCCGAATGTGGAAGCGGTATGGTTCGCGCGCGGCGGTTACGGCTCGGGCCGCCTCGACGGGGCGCTGTTTCCAAAGCTCAACGACCATGCGCGCGCCAAGACCTATCTTGGCTACAGCGATCTCGGATTCCTGATGGCGCGGCTCCATCGGCTCGGCGTCGGACGCTGCGTGCACGGGCCGATGGCGGCGGATATCAATCGCGATGGCGGGGACGTGGCGGTCATGCGCGCGCTTGGCTATCTTCTCGACGGCGACGCGGCCGGCGTGGAGCGCACGGGCGGTCCTCGGCGCTTCGCCTTCAACCTTACCGTCCTGTCGAACCTTCTCGGCACGCCGGCGGAACCTGATATCTCCGACGCTGAAATCCTCATCGAAGACGTCGACGAACAGCACTACCGGATCGACCGCGCGCTGCTCCATGTGACAGCGAGCGCCAATGTCCGCGCCTGCGCGGGCCTGCGCATGGGACGCTTCAGCAAGGTCCCCGAAAACGATCCGCCCTTTGAAAAGACCGTCGAGGAGATCGTCAGATACTGGTGCGATCGCGCGCGCATTCCGTTTCTCGGCGCCGCCGACATCGGTCATGACATCGAGAATAAAATCGTTCCGTTCCCCGCACATGCGCCCTCGGCGTGACCCTTGCGGCGTGAAGGGCGGAATCGTCCGCATGCGAAACGGCCAAGACCGGCGGGCGATCAACCTGGAGCGTCCCCCGGGTTGCTTTTTTCCTGGTCGCGCCGCGCGTCGAAAAACCCATGACTCCGCTTTTTCGCCCGACGCTCTTTCGAGTGGGAAACATCCCTGAAAAATCAGGCGATAATGCTTGAGTTCTCAGACCTGTTGTTAACCGCGTCGCTATTGACCGCTCTTGGCGGCGATGTTCAACGTCGCGCCGCCGCATTGACCCTCTGGGTTGGAGCAACCGTTTGATTTTCGGTCTTGAACCCTTCGCGCCATGGATCGCCGGAATCGGGCTCTTTATTCTTCTCGTCGCGTTCGCCATGGAATGGCGTCCGCCCGAAGTGACGGCGCTGGTCGCGGTGGGCTTGTTCCTGCTGCTCGGCATGTTGTCCAGCGACGATCTCGTGAAGTCCTTCGCCAATCCCGCGCCGGTCACCATCGGCGCAATGTTCATCATTTCCGCGGCGCTCGTCCGCACCGGCGTGCTGGAGGAACTCGCCCGATCGATCATCAAGCGCGTCGAGAAGCGGCCGAACCTTGCGATTCTCGGGTACCTTGTGATCGTCGCGGTTCTGTCGGCGTTCATGAACAACACGCCGCTCGTCATGCTGATGATTCCGGTCTCGCTCGCGCTCGCCAATCAGCTGGGCGAGGCGCCGTCGCGGCACCTGATCCCGCTGTCCTATGTCGCCGTCATGGGCGGCATGATGACGCTTATCGGCACATCGACGAACATTCTCGTCGACGGCGTCGCCCGCGAGCGCGGCGTCGAGCCCTTCCATATATTCGAGCTGATGCCGGTTGGCGCAGTCGTCACCGTTGTCGGCATCGTCTTTGTACTGCTGTTCCGGAAGTTTCTCCCCGAACGGATGGCGATGGCGTCGCTGCTCGGCCGCAATGAAACGCCGCGCTACATGATCGAGCTGGCGATCGAGGCGGAAAGCCCGTTCATCGGACG
>CAZNXR010000362.1:0-2984 GCA_964576815.1 uncultured Caulobacterales bacterium
AACAGGCGGGCGGCTTTGACATTGACCTGCGCGCGCTGCACGGCCGCGATGTCATTCTTAAGCCCTTCAAGGTCTTCGTCGCCGCCGAAGCCGGCTATCGCCATCGCCTTTCCGGAGCGAGCGATCAGGCCCGCGCCGAGTTCCTCGTCGGCATCGAGCCATCGCGGCGCTTCCTCATTCTGCTCGAAGCGCAGTCCGTTATTTCCGTCCGCAACAACGCGCCGGGCTTCGACGATTTCGATCTCTTCAAGGCGCAAGGATCGCTTGTATGGCGCGCGACCGGCCGCTGGTCGCTGGTCGCCGGCGCACGCACGGAGTTCGCCGCCCGCAACATCGTTCCCGGCGACGCCTTCTTGTTCGGCTTCTGGACAGAATTCTGATGGCGAACGCCGGCGCAGACAGCTGCGAACCCGCAAGATTTGACCGGCTCCGATCCTATTGCCGGGCGGGACGCGCGCCATGGCGGCGCGACGGCGACCGGCTCATCTTCCTGACGACGCATGTGCGGGAAGGGTCGCCGGACATCACGATTGCGCCGGCGTCCTTCGCCGCTGCGCTGCGGGAGAAATTCCAGGCGGAACATACACGCGAGGCGACAAACGGCCTTGCGTCACGGTCGCCTGGGGATAGCGCGAAGCGAGTGCTGACAAAGCGCCAAAAGCACTCGATGGGACTTGCGGCGTTGACGGCCTTCGGACTCGCGGCGGCCGCGCCGAAACTCGCCCTGGCTGCGTGTCTGGCCGCCGCCGCTTTTCTCTTCACGAGCATGGTCGGCGTCCGCCTCGCGCTGGCGGCGATCGCAGCGGCGCCGCAACGGCCGCGACCGCTGCGGGAAATCTCCGACGGCGACCTTCCCGTCGTGACAGTCCTCGTGCCGCTGTTTCGAGAAGCGAAGGCGTTGGCAGGACTGGCCGCCGCTCTAGATCGCCTCGATTACCCACGCGCCAAACTCGACATCAAGCTGCTGCTCGAAGAGAGCGATCATGCGACAATCGCGGAGGCGCGCCGGCTCAACGACGCAGGCCGGTACGATCTTGTCATCGCGCCGCTCTCCTCGCCGCAGACAAAACCTAAAGCGCTGAATTACGCGCTGCCGACGGCGCGGGGCGATCTTGTCGTCATCTACGACGCCGAGGACGAACCGGAGCCCATTCAGCTGCGGCTGGCCGCCGAAACCTTCGCCGCTGCGCCTGACGATCTCGGCTGCGTGCAGGCGCGGCTCAATTTCTACAATAGCGAGGAGAACTGGCTGACGCGGCTTTTCACGCTCGAATATTGCCTCTGGTTCGATCATTTCCTCCCGGCGCTTGATCGGATCGGCGCGCCGGCGCCGCTTGGCGGCACCTCCAATATCTTCCGCATCGAGGCGTTGATCGACGCCGGCGGCTGGGATGCGCACAATGTCACGGAGGACGCCGATCTCGGACTGCGTCTCGCGCGCCGCGGCTGGCGCACGGCGATGATCGACTCAACGACTTATGAAGAAGCCAATTGCGCGCTGCCCAACTGGATTCGCCAGCGGTCACGCTGGATGAAGGGCTTCATGCAGACTTGGCTCGTACAGCGGCGCCGGGCGCCGTCACTCGCTGGCTGGAAGTCCGTGCTGACGGTCGATCTCTTCATCGGCGGCACGGTGATCGCCGCGCTCGCCGCGCCGCTCCTCTGGGTCGCCAGCCTCGCAGAAGTTTTCGGCGGCGCCTCCGTGTCGGCGTTCCTACCGGCCCCGACGGGGGAGATTGCAGCCGCCGCGCTGGCGCTCGGCAACATTGCGCTGATCGGGCTCGGCGCGATCGCGCCCCTTTCCCGCGGGATGCCGGCCCTTGCGCCTTGGGCGCTCTTCATGCCGGTTTACTGGCTGATGATGGCGTGGGCCGCCTATGTCGCTCTGTGGCAGCTCGTGACGCGGCCGCACTATTGGGAAAAGACCGAACACGGCCTTAGCGCCGGCGCCGAGACGCGCCGCCGGGACGCCTTGAAATCGCTCGGCTTCGATTGAATTTGGCGGCGACCGCCCCGATATTGCGGGCGGTGTCTCAAATGTCCCTCTCCGGCCTCCCCTTCAGGAAAATGAACGGCCTCGGCAATGACTTCGTCATTGTCGATTTGCGCGGCGTGCGCGCGCGTATGACCGAGGAAGCCGCGCGCCGGATCGCCGACCGCAAGTCGGGCGTCGGCTGCGACCAGGTTATCACCATCGAGGATCAAGACGGACCGTTCATGGGCGTGTGGAACGCGGACGGAACGCCCGCCGGCGCCTGCGGCAACGCCGCGCGCTGCGTCGGCGCGATCCTGATGGCGGAAACGGGCGAGACCGCCGTCGGCATGGAGACGCCGTCGGGATACATCACCGCCGAGCGCGTCGGCGCGGGCCGCGTCGCCGTCGATATGGGCGTTCCGAAATTTCACTGGAAGCAAATTCCGCTTGCGGAGGAAATTCAGGACACGCGCTTCGTCGACATCAAGCTGGGGCCGATCGACAAGCCCGTTCTGTGGGGCCCTTCGGCGGTCAATATGGGCAACCCCCATTGCGTGTTCTTCGTCGATGACGCTTCCGCGCACAAGCTCGAGATATTCGGGCCGATGATCGAAAACCATCCGATGTTTCCCGAGCGCGCCAATGTCTCGCTCGCCGAAGTGAAAGGGCGCCGGCTGATCCGCCTGCGCGTCTGGGAGCGCGGCGCGGGCATTACGAAGGCCTGCGGCACCGCGGCCTGCGCCGCCGTCGTCGCGGCGAACCGCCGGCGGCTGACCGATAGAAGGGTCAGCGTCGAGCTTGACGGCGGCCTCCTCGCAATCGAGTGGCGCGACGATGACCACGTCATCATGACCGGGCCCTATGAATTCGACTATGAAGGCGCCCTGCCGGAAGGGCTGTGACGTTTGGCCAAGCTCTACTTCAATTACGCCGCGATGAACGCGGGCAAATCGACGGCCCTGCTGCAGGCCTCGTTCAATTACCGCGAGCGCGGCATGACGACGGTCCT
>CAZNXR010000363.1:0-2968 GCA_964576815.1 uncultured Caulobacterales bacterium
GAGACGTCGCTGCGGCCTTCGAAGAAGACCTTGAAGTTGAGCGTGCCGTCGAGCGGGCCGTCGATCGTCGTCGAGAGGGATTCATACTGGAACTCGCGCAGCGCCTCGAAGGCGAGCGACGTCGACTGATTGGCGCTGCCCGCTGCGGCGGCGATGTCGCCCTTGTAGCGGATGACGCCACCGCCCTTCGCCGAAAGAATGCCGTTGTTGATGCGCGCGCGCCCGCCCTCGAACGAGATCGGCAGGACGCCCTCGATCGTTCCCTCGCCGGAGAGCCCGTCGATCTTGAAGAAGCCGAGCAGCGCGCCAAGGCTCACATTGTCGATCTGCAGTTTGGTTTCCGACGTGACGCCGGACAAAGCGATCGTCGAATCATAGGCGCCGATCGTGCCGCCGAACCAGGGAAACTCAGCTTCCGCGATGTGGAGCGTATCGTCGCCCGGCAGTGAAAACCGCATGAAGCCGTTTTCGAGGTCGAGCGCGTCGAGGTCGATCTTCCGTATCAGGATCGTCTGCTCGCCCGCCGTCGCGACAGGGGAAAGGCTGGTGAAGGAAAGCGCGCCGGTGACGCCCTCGGTGCGCGTGACCGCGACGCCGGGACCTTGAAAAGACACGTTGTTCGCCGCCGCCGCGCCGGACGTCGATACGCCGGCCGGAGACCATGAAAACTCGGCCCTTCCGCTCGTCGCGCCCGACGCCGCCGAAATCACGCCCTTCATCGCCGGGATGAGGCGGTCGGGCTGCAAACCGCCCGCCGTGAAAGCGAGGTCGCCCGAGTCAAAAACCGCCTCTCCCTTTCCGGACTTCACGTTGTGCGTCCCTGCGCCGCGCCCGAGCAGCGCGCCGCGCGGCGTCTTCACGTCGAAGTCGAATGCGGCCCTGTCGCCGGCGAGGCGCGCCTCGCCCGCGACGACAACCGGCGCGACGAGTTCAAGTTCGGCGGCCTGCGCGATCGTCATCGAAGAAAGGGTTGCGGTCGCGGTCATCGCCTCGCCCGTCAGCGCGGCGTCAAAGACGCCGTCGGCGCCTGAAAGGCGAAGCGACTTCGTCAGCACGCCGGCGCCGCCGGAAAAATCGCCGCTGGCGCGCGTCGTGTTCGCCGCCGGCTCGTAGTCGAGCGCGAAGCGGATCGCCGGCGGCGCGCCGTCGAAATCGGTTTGTCCGATGCGCACGCGCGCATCGGCGCTCGTCAGACGACCTGCGAGGCGCACGCGATCGCCGCCGCCCCATGTCATCGACAGGAAAGGGCCGGCGTCGCCGCAAAACTTCGCGAGCGCAAGGCGCGCGTCGAGATCCTGGTCCGGCAGGCGGAAAATCGCGCGATCAACCCGCAGGCATTCGCCTTCCGGAAGGGAGGCGGCGAACGTCCGCGCCGCAAGATCGGCCGCCGCGTCGAGCGTTCCCGCCGCCGGCAGGTCGGCGATCCGCAGCCTTCCGATCTCGGCGCTGCGGATAAGACCGTCATAAACGAAGCGCCCCGTGACCGCGTCGTCCGACGCCTCGCCGTCGAAGCGCGCGGTGAACCCCGCGAGATTGACGCCGGCGATCGTCTGTTCCGTCAATGCGGCGTCGGCGTCGATCTTCCAGCGCCGGCCGTCCGCCGTCACCGCTGCAAGAACGCCGTCGCCCGACGCGACCGGCCCGGTGAGGCGCGCATCGACGCGCGCGCGGCCCGCTTTGCCCCGCAGTTCGTAGAGAACGCCGTCCTCGCCCCCGGCGACCGTCAACGCGTCGCCGCGATCGGCCGCGATCGTCACCGGCCCATCGTCGAGACGGATGATGACGCCGTCCGCGGAAAAGTCCGCCGCGATCGATCCCTTGACGATGAGAGTCTTGACGGCCGCGGCGCCCGCCGCCGGAATCGCGGCGAGGGCGGGGTTTGCGTCTGTTTCGAGCGTTGAGGATTTCACCCTTGCGCCGGCGCGGCCGAAGACGCCGCGCGGTCCGTCGCCGAAAACGCCGCGCCAGGATTTCAGCAACGCGAAGAAGTCGGCGTCGACATCCTTTGCAACGCCGGTCGGCGCGCGGACATCGCCGGTGATTGCGCCGGCGATGTCGATCTCGCCGCCCTCTTCAAGCTTGACGGTCGCGAGCCCTTTTGCGCCTGCAAGGCTTGCAGACGCAAAGCCGGCCTCGCGCGCTTCGAAAGCGACGTCGAATTGGCCCCCTGTCGTCAGCGCGAACTTGCCTTTCGCGGTCGCCTTCGCAGGGCCCTTCGGCGTCGCTGCGATGATGTCGAGCGTCTCGATCGTCAGCCGGTCGAAGGGCGGCGGCGCGGGCTTCGCTTCGGGGTCAAGGCGCCAGCCTGCAAGCGAAAAGGCGCCGCTCTCATCGACCAGCACGCGCACAGAGCCCTGCGCGAGCGCGACCGATCGCACGCGGCCGTCGGCAAGAAGGCCGCCGAGCCCGAACTCAGCGCGCATCTCGGAAATCGACAGATCGGGCGCAGCCGCGTCGGCGCCGGCGGTGAGGTCCGCAAGCTCAAGATGCGAAAGGCCAAGGCTTTGAAATCTGACGGACGGCTTTTCGAGGCCCGCGCCGGTCATCGCGCGCGCGGCGGCGAATTCAATGACCGGCGCGCGAAAAACCCACAGCAGCGCTGCGGTCAACCCAAGGACCGCGAGAACGCCGCCGCCATAAAGGACTGCGCGCCGCATCAACCCGCTCCAACCAACGCGCCATTCCCCCCGACGCCGCAGCGCTCCGCGTTAACACTTTACGGTCTTAACCGCGGCGGCGCCCTCAAATCGCCTGACAGAATGGCGAAAATTGAGGGCAAAAGCGAGGCGTTCGCTTAAGCGCGCCGCTGGAAGATACGGGTCTAACCGGTTGACTTGGCGGCCAGCGCGACGAAAAGAAAGCGCGAAGGCGCGCCCCGGGGGCCCGGTTAAGTCCGGTTCGCGGAAGGGTTTCAAGGATTGTCGTCAGAGTTCGATAGCCCGAAGACGCGCTCCGTCGGCTTGGAGCG
>CAZNXR010000364.1:0-2961 GCA_964576815.1 uncultured Caulobacterales bacterium
GGTCTCTGCTTGGCGGCATGCTCGTGGCGGGGGCGCCCGCGCTCATCCTGCCCAAGCGCTTTCTCTCATCGTCGATCGTGCAGGTCGATTCGATCCAGCGCAACGCGATCACCGGTCTTGTGGAGCCGCGCGTCAAGGTCGCCGAGTTTCTGGGCCAGCAGGCGGCCGTCGCCTCAAGCCGCACCGTCGCGCTCGAGGTGATCGACGACCTGTCGGCGGAAGGCTTCATCGTCCTTTCCGACTACGAGCCGCGCTGGCGCAAGGAAACCGGCGGCGAACTCGTCGTCGGCAACGATCTGCGGCTGTGGGCGGCCGATCAGTTGCTGAAAGACCTGCGGGTCACCGCGACCGACCTCGGTTCGACGCTTGAGATCGCCTATGAAGGAAATGCGCCGGCTGAGGCCGCACGCATCGCAAACGCTTTTTCGTCAGCCTATATGGCGACGGTTCTCGACCAGAAGCAGCGCCGCTTCGCCGCCAAGGCCGCGGGCTTTTCCGACGAAACGAAAGAGCTCGCGCGCAATGTCGCCGCCGCGCAGGACGACCTTGCGAATTTTCGCGAAGCCTCGGGCGTTCTGCCCATCGGCGCGCAGAAAGTCGAGGCGGCGGAGGTCGAATTCGCCGCGCTGACGCAGCGCCTCGCCGAGGCGCGCGCCGACGATACGGAGGCGCAATCCATGCTGCGCCAGGCGGAGGCGACGCCGAAAAGCCTCCTTGTCAACTTTCCGCTGCCGCAGGATGCGCTTTCCGCCTTGCAGGCGCAGGCGCGCCTCGCCGCCGTCATCGCCACCATGGGCCGCATCGAGGAGCGCTACGGCGTGCGCTATCCGGATTTCGCGGAAGCCGCGAATGAGCGCGCCGCGCTCGAAACAAGCATTCTCCAGTCCGTGCGCGACCGCGCCGCTTACGCCGCGAACCGTCTCGCCGCGCTCGAGGCGGAAGCGGGCGCGATGAAGACGACGGTCGCCTCGATGCAAAAGACGCGCGAGGCCTATGACGTTCTGCAGAATAGGGTCGCGACGAGCCAGGAGACTTTCAACCTCGTCACCACCCGCTCGCTGGAGGAGGCGCTGCAGTCGCGCGTCGACACGATCGACGTCATGCTGCTCGCGCGCGCAACGCCCCCGGAAGGCCCGGCGACGCCGCATCCTTTGATCATCACGCTGCTCGGCGTCGTCGCCGGCGCGCTGCTCGGCGCGACGACGGCGGTCGCAGCCGAACTCCTTGAAGGGCGCGTGCGCACCGCCGCCGCGCTTCGCCATACGTTCCGCACCGGCGTCGTCGCTGAGATCGACGCGGCGCCGACGGCGCGCAGAAAACGGCGTCGCATAAGGCCCGGACCGCGACAGATGAGGGTCGCCGCATGAGCCCGCGCCTCAAGATCGTCGGCGACCCGGCCGCGCCGCTGACCGATGAACAGCTGCTCGCCGCCGTCGAACAAAAGCGTGCGCGCGAATTGCAGCTGCGTGAGACGCTCGTGCGCCTCGGTCGTCTCAACGACGAGGCCGTCGCGCGGATCGTGACGCTGCAGCGCGAACTTGGCGCGCCCTTCGCCAAAGCGGCCTCAAAGCTCGGACTGCTGACGCGCGACGATATCGAGACCGCGATCGGCTTTCAGCACGGCTTCATCCGCGAAGGCGAGGGCGAAGGTCGTCTGCCTTCGGGTCTCGTCATCGTGCGCCGGCCCCGATCGCGCGAGGCGGAGCAATTCCGCGCGCTGCGCACGCGTCTTCTGACGTCGAAGGAGGGCGAATCGCTTGGGCTTTTCGCAATCGCGGCCCACGGCGCTGCGGACGGCGCCGATCATCTCGCCCTCAACATGGCGGCGTCCTTCGCGCAGCTCAGAAAGCGCGTGCTCATCCTTGACGCGGACCTTCGCAATGAGCGGTTGTCCCGCGCTTTCGGTCTCGACGCCGGGCCGGGTCTCCGCGAAACGCTCAGCGGAGAATGCGACATCCGCAAGGCGATCCGCCCGACGATCATCGCCGATCTCAGCGTGCTGACGGCGGGTGCGACAAATAAAGACAGCCACGAGCTGCTCGCCAGCGAAGCCTTGCGCCTGACGCTCGAATATCTTCGCTGCGCCTATGACGCGGTGATCGTGATGACGGCGCCTTACGGTCCCGTCGCCGACGCGCAGTTCGTCTGGGCGGCCGCCGAAAAGGCGTTCGTAGTCGCCCGCCGCCACAAGGACCGCTTGCCTGAGCTCAAGGCGCTCAACGTCGCTCTGCGTCAGGTCGGCGCGAGCGTCATCGGCGCCGCGCTCGCAGGGTAGCGCCATGGAGCGCGCGCCCGCGACAGGATTTGCAAAGATCGACGTCGAGCGTATCGCGCCGGGCGCGGCCTTCGCGGTCGGCTGGCTGGCCCTCTATCTGCCGATCTATATCGATTTCGCCGCTGGCGCCTGGCGGCGCGATGAAAACGCGCACGCGCTGATCGTCATGGCGATCGCCGCCGGCGCCGCCGGCGTAAGGCTTTTGTCGGAGCGATTTCCGCTGACCCGGAGGCCCGCGGATATTGCGCTCGGCGGACTCCTCGTCTTCGGGGGTGTCGCTGCGGCGGTGATCGGTCGGCTGACGGAAGCCGATCTCATCGCCTCCGCGTCGCAGACGCCGCTTGCGTTCGGCGCGGCGCTGGCGCTCTTCGGCTGGCCGGGCGTCCGGCGGCTGTGGTTCGCGATCGCATTGACGCTTTACCTCATTGTCTGGCCGGGCTGGGCGCTCGATGTGTTGACGGGCCCTCTTAAAATCGCGGTGTCGCAGGCCGTCGCTACCGCGCTTTACGCGGCGGGCCTGCCCGTCGCGCACTCAGGCGCCGTCATCGCCGCCGGGCCCTATCAGCTGCTGGTCGCCGACGCCTGTGCGGGCCTTAACTCGCTCATCGCGCTGACGGCGGTCGGCGCCGTTTATCTCTACATGATCAAGCACCAGGACCGGCGCATCAACGCGATCGTCATGCTCA
>CAZNXR010000365.1:0-668 GCA_964576815.1 uncultured Caulobacterales bacterium
AGCATCAGGTCGATCTGGTCGGCGCGATCGATGCGCCCGGTGAGAGTCACGCGGCGCTTCACATCCGGTCGTTCCAAGGCCTCGGTCACGGCGCGACCATAGTCAGGCCAACGGTGGTCTTCGAGCGCGCCTGTCATGACGACGTGAACGTCGAGATCCGGAACCCGCGCGAGCGCCTTCGCGATCAGCAGGTGATTTTTATGACGCCAAAATTGATTGCAAACAATAAGGAAACGTTCCGGAACTCGGTACCGGGCGCGAGTGGTTCCAATCTCCGCCGGCGTGCGGGTCCAGGCGCCTTCGGCGACCGCCGCCGGGAAATGGAAGACGCGACGAAGGCCCGCGCCAGCAGGCCCAACTGCAACCTCTGTGTCCTTTTCGGCCTGCCGCGATGAAAAAACGCAGACCACGGGACCTTCGGCGAGAGCGCGGAACTGGAGAAAGCGCCTGGCGCGCTCCGCCTCGTCAAAAAACTCCGGCAGATGGCGGCACTGCCAGTCTGGGATCCATCCGCCCCATGGAACGCCCATGGCCGCCTCGGCGAGGTGTGTCGCCGGAAAAGCAAAATCCAGATTGAGCCGGCCGGCCTTTTCGACGGGAAAAACCGCGTCGGCGAGCTCGGCGTGACGACGGGCGATGTCGACCGCTTCCGGCGCCGCCGTCAGAAA
>CAZNXR010000365.1:678-2561 GCA_964576815.1 uncultured Caulobacterales bacterium
AAGGCGACAAAAGGGCGCTCAGCGGCCGGCAGCCGGCGAAGCATGCGCGCAATGCTGAGCACATAATTGACGCCGCCAAGCCAAGACTCATTATAGAAGAGGCGCAACCCGATCCGCATTCGACCCTTCTGCAACGTGTAGGCTTCGCCAGCAATGCCGGGGCCTCGCCGACAGGCCGGCGGGTCTTATCGGAGCCCCCTTCACCTGTCATCCCTACCAAAATAGTCCTGGCCGAGGGCCTTTCTCAGACGACCTCTGTTGACCGTCCGTAGAGGCCGATGATAGCCCCCGGCGTCTTCGGCGATCCGTCGCTGCGGCCTCAGGAAAAGCAAATGGTTCCGCCCGTCGATGCCGCCGATCACGCTTTCGCCGACGGCGGCGTGTTCGGACGCGACGCCTTCAGCGATGTCGATCAGAGCGCGGCGGACCGCCTGGCCGCGATTTGGGCGCAGTTCGACATGGGCGCGCACATCGGCGACGGCGTGAAGCTCGGTCTAAACGCCCGGCTGATCAATCGGGTTGAGCGTGGCGCTGTGGCGATCGAAGGGCCGTCGGCGGTTCGCGGCATTTTGCGGGTGGAGCGGGGCGGACGCCTAAAGGTCGGTCCGTTCGTCTATATTGGCGACGACGTTTTAGTCTCCGCCATGAATGAAATTTCCATTGGACGGGCGACCCTGCTGGCGCATGGAGTGCAAGTATTCGACAATAACACCCATCCGATAGACGCTCGCCAGCGAGAGGTCCAGTTTCGGCGGATGTTGGGTGACAAATCGGTGACGGCCCCGCTTGAAATCGAAACGGCGCCGGTCGTCATCGGCTCGCGCTGCTGGATCGGCATGAACAGTATCGTTATGAAGGGGGTCTCGATCGGCGACGACACCATCGTTGCAGCGGGGTCGATCGTGACGAGATCGCTCCCGGCGGGCGTCGTCGCCGCGGGCAATCCGGCGACGCCTGTCCGTGACCTTCACGCGTCGGAACGCCAAGCGGTTTAACCTGGACGGAACCTGGAACGCATCATCATGAGCGCGAGCAAAGCTGAACGCTTCGGCCCCCTCCCCGCCCATACGGCGCTGCCGAAACCTCAATACACCTCGACGGCGCCGCGTGCGCGACGCGCCTGCTATCCGCCGGCCGCGCAAGGGGACGTCGAATGGTATCCTCCGGTGATGATAGGCGCGACGGCGATCGGAACGGCGATTGCTCGCGACTGCCGAAAATATGCGACCGAAGCCGTCAGCGTGCTCAATCGCCTCGAACTGGACGCCTATGGGCTTTACTTGAAGAAATACTACGCCGAGGGCCTTGCGCGCTTTGGAGACGATTGGGGTTACGTCGATATCGTCACGGCTCTTCTTGGACTTTGTGACGCGCTGGAGCCGGAAAGTTATCTTGAAATCGGCGTTCGGCGCGGCCGCAGCGTCTGCGCATTCGCTTCGCGCCGCCCGCAGGCGGCGATCGCGATGTTCGATATGTGGGTGAAAAACTACGCAGGAATGGAAAATCCCGGGCCGGACCATGTCGGCCGGGAATTGGACAAATTCAGCCATAAGGGACGGCGCGAGTTCGTCAACGGAGACTCTCACCAGACTTTGAAGGAGTACTTCGCCCTTCGCCCGGACGCCTATTTCGACCTCATCACGGTTGACGGCGACCATTCAAACAACGGCGCTGCGGAAGACATCGCCGACATTTTGCCCCGCCTGTCGATCGGCGGCGCGATCTTGTTTGACGACACTTGCAACCCGAATGTCGCGGGCCTTGGCGCGGTCTGGAGAAGAATGGTCGTCGAAGATCCCCGTTTTTCGGCCTTCACTTACGCTGACGTGGGCTACGGGGTCGGCTTTGCAATTCGGAAGTATTGAGAGCGATCGGGATCGTGA
>CAZNXR010000365.1:2571-2950 GCA_964576815.1 uncultured Caulobacterales bacterium
CCCCGCCGGCGTTCTCGGGCGCTAAGGCGCCATACGCTCCTGAGAAGGGCTATGCGGATTTTCCAACGCTCGTCACACGTGCGGACGGCGCATGGGACGCAGCGCGCAATTCCGCGGCGGGCCCCAAAGTCCTGATCGCCTCCAACACCGGCTTGCACGGCGCGGTGACGGTCTTCGACAGCGTGATCGCGGCGGCGCTGACGCTGCGCGGCGCTCGGGTGACACGCGCTTTCTGCGATGGGATTCTTCAGGGTTGCCTGATGGCGACCCATGGAGACGCCACGCCGCCGAAGATGATCTCGGAGCGACGACTTTCGGAGCATTTGTGCAAGCCCTGTTTTAATCGCGGCACCAATGCCCATCGCGCGCTGATGCTGCC
>CAZNXR010000366.1:0-2929 GCA_964576815.1 uncultured Caulobacterales bacterium
CGCGCATTGCGATTCGAAAACCGAATCGCGCGCTTTGAATTTTGATTTCGACTCGAAAAATCCGCGTCGCGATGCGATTCGTGATGCACTTTTGAGTCACTCGAATCAAAAAATCGCACGAAATTTGCGAAATCGAACGCGCAAGTGCGATTCGCGCGTGCGCGATTGAATACTTTTTTAGCAAATTGAATTATCAAGATCGCTCCGTAGCTACTCGGAGGAAAGACCATGGCAGTTAAACGGAAAGCCAAGCGCAAGACGGCGAAGAAAGCCGCCAAGCGCACGACCAAGCGTAAAGCCACGAAGCGTAAGGCCAAGAAAGCCGCGCCAGCCAAGAAGAAGCGCCGGAAGGCCCGCAAGAAGAAAGCGGCCTAACGCTGCTGACTTCAGGCGTTACGTTGCGTCCCTGAACGCCGAAATGCCGCAAGGTTGAGTATCGCGGCGGAGTAACAAGGGTCGATCTTCCGGGACCAGCCGAATAAGGGCGGTCCGGGTGATCTCAGGAGCTAGTCTCCGCTCATTTCGCTCTTCAAGGGCGCAAATATCTCAAGAACCCGACGCGAGAGCGTCGGGTTTTTTGTTGTCCGCAGAAGATCGTTTTGGATTCGTATTATTTCGTGCGCCGCGGCTCATTCGACGGCGAGGTCGCGCAGGAAGACGGCGTTGCGTCCTCCGGTGTCGTCGGAGTCGGAGGAAATCGCGACCGCAATCAGGCGCTGCGGGGCGGCGCCGAACGCGCGCGCATGATCGGCGGCGAGATCGGCCTTTTCCGCGAACCAGACGCCGCGCGCGGCTGTCGCCGGTCTCACCACGATCGACTGGCTTCGGCCTGTCATGTACGGGCTCTCAAAAGGGCCGATCTCAGCGCCGCCGAAGATATAAACGAGCGTCGTCGTGTTCCGCGCGCCGAGCATTCGCAGCATCGACGGGGTCTTTCCGGCCAACCGCTCCGCCGTTTTCTCGTCCGAAAAGACGAAATAGAGCGCAACCGGCGAGTCGTCGCCGCCTTTTTTCGTCAGATCCGTCGGGCCGACGCCTTCATCGATCCGCCACGCCCAGCGCGCCTGACGCGGCGCCAGCCTTTCGCCGGCAAGCTGGCGATAGAGCATCGACGAACTTTGCTCGGCCACAATCGAAAGGACGCCGCCGTCGGCCAGATATTGCGTCGCGGCATAATTTCGGAAGGTCAGGTCGCGCCAGCCCGCTGCATGCAGATCATCGCCGAACGCGATGTCGCCTGCGTATGCGGGCGTCAGCAGGGCGAAGACGAACGCAAGCGGGACGACGGGGAACTGGTATCGCATTTCAACTCCGTAACTGGTCCAACGGTGTAGATCGCATTCGCGTCCCGCTGTAGGTTCGGCGCATGGCGATGCGGGTCACAATCCTACGATTGACGGCTGCTGCGGTCGCGGCGGCCCTGTCGGCCTGCGCGACGGCTGGACCGTCAAGTGGCGAGCGCTGGGCGGCGCACGGTTATCTCACGCCGGGACCGAACGATGATCCGGAGATCATCGGCAGTTATTCGACCGAATCCGAATGCCGGGCCGCGGTTGACGCATGGATGGGCCGGCAAGTCGTCGGCAATCCCGTCAGCGGCGAATGCCTGCCGATCGATCGTCATTGATCCCTGGTGTCGTGAAAGGGCTTGCGTTCCCGAACGGCGGCCACTTGCGAGGCTTCGCGCAGAGCGCTTACGCATGCGCCCACGATCATTCAGCGCTCAACTCAACCCTGCTGCGTGCGGTCGAAACGATCGACGAAGGCGCATGTGCCGACGGCGCCGGCGCCCGTCGCGCCCCCGATCGTATAGATCGATCCGCCTAAGGACACCGCGCCAAGTCCGTGACGCGGGCGGGGCATCTCCGGCGCGTAACCGGTCCAGCGATTGCGCGCCGGGTCGTAGACAAGATTGATGTCGTAAACCCCGCTCCTATCGCCGAACCATTCGCCGCCGAAGACGCAGATGCCGCGATCCTTCACTACGGCCGCCGCGTGGCCGCCCCGGCCGGACGGCGCGCCTTTCGTAGGGTTAGGCATTGGCGCGATCTCGCGCCACCGATCGGCTTTGGGATCGTAAGCGTGGCAGACCGGCCAGTTTCCCGATGTGACGGTGCGCCCGCTCAAGACAAAAAGTTCTCCGCCATAGACGGCGCCCGCCGCGCTGTTGCGGGGCGAGGGGAGCGGCGCGCGCGCCGACCAATTGTCTTCTTTTGCATCGTAGACCCAATGCGCGCCGGTATCGGCCTGATCCTGCCAGTCCTGATTGCGCTCGCCCTTCGGGGTGCGTCCGCCGATCAGATGGATGAGGCCGTCATCCGATAGCGTGACCGCCTCCGCTTGAGGGATCGGCAGCGGCGCGACCGTGCGCCATTTCTCGCGGTTGAGATCGTCGATGCGCCAAACGTCGCGCTGCATGCGCCACTGGCCTTGCTCATCCGCCGCAAAGCCGCCGATGGCGAAGAGGGCGCCGCCCGCCGAGGCGAGCGCAAGGTGATGGCGCGGCGCGGGCAGCGTCGCGCCCATGTTCCAGATATCGGCGACCGCGACATAAAACGCACATTGGTCGGTGACGCCGAGCTTGCCGCCGACGCCCGCGGTGATGCCGCCCGCGACGACGATCACTGGTTCGCCGCCGCAGCGGAATTCGGCTGGGTAAATCTCCTGCGCCGCGAACGGCATATCCGTGCGCGGCGTCCAGCGGCCGAGATATTCTTGCGTCGCGCCGGCAAGCGACGGCGCGGTCAGCGCTGCGCCGGTCCCGATCATGAAGGCTCTGCGGTCCACCCGATCAACCTTTGAACGCTGCGCACAGCACCCGGTCGCCGGCGCCGCCGATCGGTTGCGTCGTGTGATCGTCAGGGTTTGCGTGGATGATGATCGCAAAGCCGTCATCGTCGAGGAGCGGGTAGGGGCCGTTTTCCGTCGC
>CAZNXR010000367.1:0-1299 GCA_964576815.1 uncultured Caulobacterales bacterium
CCAGATGCCGAACCCGCGCTATGTGATCTCAATGGGGTCGTGCGCGAATGGCGGCGGCTATTATCACTATTCCTACGCGGTCGTGCGCGGCTGCGACCGCATTGTGCCGGTCGATATCTACATACCTGGGTGCCCGCCGACGGCGGAAGCGCTCGTGTACGGCGTGTTGCAGTTGCAGAAGAAGATACGCCGCGAAGGCACAATCGTCAGGTAGGTCGTCGTGGCCGAACAAAAACAAGTTCCTTTACGCCGCTATTTCATCGGAGGGGTATTCGGCGGAGCCGCAGGCCTTCTTTCGATTGTTTTAGAGCTGTTCGGCCTGCATTCATTTTGGCTTAGGCTTGTCGCGGTGGTGTTGGCCGGCGCCGCGATAGGCTACTTGATCGAGAGACTATTTAAAGTTTCGGACATTTCCAGCCGAGGGCACAAGAATGTCTGACGAACTACGCGAACTCGGCGAGCATATCAGCGGCGCCATCGGCGACGACATCAAGGGTTGGTCCGTCGCCTTTGGCGAACTGACGGTGACCTCCCACGCCTCGCGCATCGCGCATGTGCTGAAATACCTGCGCGACGACACGCTGTGCCGGTTCATCCAGCTCATCGACCTTTGCGGCGTCGATTATCCGCAGCGCCTGAAGCGCTTCGATGTCGTCTATCACCTGCTGTCGATGCACAATAACCAGCGCGTTCGGGTGAAGATCGAGGCGGCGGAGGACGAGGTCGTCCCGTCCGTGCGCGACATTTACCCCTGCGCCGACTGGTTCGAGCGCGAGGCGTTCGACATGTACGGCCTCATCTTCGCCGGACACACGGATCTGCGCCGCATCCTCACCGATTACGGCTTCACCGGCCATCCGCTTCGCAAAGACTTTCCGCTGACGGGCGAGGTTGAGGTCCGCTACGACGACCAGCAAAAGCGCGTTGTCTATGAGCCGGTGAAGCTCGTGCAGGAATTCCGGAATTTCGATTACCTCTCCCCGTGGGAGGGAGCGAGCTACGTTCTCCCCGGCGATGAAAAAGCCAAAGGCAAAGCCTGATGCCGGACGGAACAAAAATTCTCGAAGTGCAGGACTCGCCATCGGACGCAAGCGCCGGGCGAAACTTCACCATCAATTTCGGCCCGCAGCATCCGGCTGCGCACGGCGTTTTGCGCCTTGTCCTCGAACTTGACGGCGAGGTTGTCGAGCGCGTCGATCCGCATATCGGGCTTCTCCATCGCGGCACCGAGAAGCTGATCGAGTACAAGACCTATTTGCAGGCGATCCCCTATTTCGACCGGCTCGGCTATGTCGCGCC
>CAZNXR010000367.1:1309-2927 GCA_964576815.1 uncultured Caulobacterales bacterium
GGCTTCTCGGCGTCGAGGTTCCGCGGCGCGCGCAGCACATCCGCGTGCTCTTCTGCGAAATCGGGCGCATCCTCTCGCACATCCTCAACGTGACGACGCAGGCGATGGACGTCGGCGCGCTGACGCCCCCGCTCTGGGGGTTCGAGGAGCGCGAAAAGCTCATGGTCTTCTATGAGCGCGCGAGCGGATCGCGCATGCACGCGGCCTATTTCCGCGTCGGCGGCGTCCATCAGGACCTGCCTGACGCGCTCATCGACGATATCGACGCGTGGTGCGACCAGTATCCGCAAAAACTCGCGGACATTGAAACGCTCGTGACTGAAAACCGCATCTTCAAGCAGCGTAATGTCGATATCGGCGTTGTGACGCGTGAGGACGCGTTCGCTTGGGGCTTCACCGGCGTCATGCTGCGCGGCGCCGGCGTCGCGTGGGACCTGCGCAAGAGCCAGCCTTACGAGACTTACGCCGAATACGATTTCGACATTCCGGTCGGCAAGAACAGCGATTGCTGGGACCGCTATCTCCTCCGCGTCGAGGAGATGAAGCAGTCCGTCTCCATCATGAAGCAGGCGATCGCGAAAATCCGCGCCGAAGGGCCGGGCCCCGTGATGACGACCGACGGCAAGGTCGCCCCGCCGCGCCGCGCGGAGATGAAGCAGTCGATGGAAGCCCTCATCCATCACTTCAAGCTCTATACGGAAGGCTTCAAGGCGCCGGCGGGCGAAGTCTACGCCGCAGTCGAGGCGCCGAAGGGCGAGTTCGGCGTCTATCTCGTCTCCAACGGCTCCAACAAACCCTATCGCTGTAAGATCCGCGCGCCGGGCTTTGCGCACCTGCAGGCGATGGACTGGATGTGTCGCGGGCATTTGCTGGCGGACGTGTCGGCGATCATCGGGTCGCTCGATATCGTGTTCGGGGAGATTGATCGGTGATTTCTCTTTGGACGAAGCGATAACTCCTATCCCGATCATCCCCGCGAAAGCGGGGATCCATGACCTCAAGTGCTGCGCTTTGTGACTCTGGATCCCACGCTTTCGCGGGAATGACCGGGGAAAGGATCAGCCCTTGTTTCCTGAACAACGCACCTTCGCCGGATGATCCGTGACTCAAGCCCAGCTCAGCCTCAACTTCTTCGTAGAACTCACCGTCGCCCTCATTGTCGTGATCTCCTTCGTTCTGATCGCCGCCTTTACGATCAAGGAGCGGCACCGCGATGTCGAGCAGTGGCATGTGCTCGCCGGGGCGGGGATTTACGGCGCGCTCTTTGGCGTGGTCATCGGCTTCGTCATCGTGCCGCTTCGTGCGCTCGTCACCGACACGTCGCTGCCGCCGCAATACGCCGCTTTCGGCGGGCTTTCGTTTCTCGCGATCATGATCGCGCTCCGCAGCGGCGTCATCATGCGCCTGCCGTTCCTCGGGGCCCAGGTGAAGGCGTGGCGCCGCGCGAGTTTGCGGCGCGCGATCGAGAACGCGACCAAGCAGATCGATAAGCTCGGGGCTCCGCGCCCGCCGACCCCGAAAATGTAAACCGGCGTTAACCGCCGCCGCCTTAGGGTCGCGACGCTTCATTCGCGTGGTCGCCTCAATGCCGATCCTGTCTCCATCCATTCGCGTGCCG
>CAZNXR010000368.1:0-2923 GCA_964576815.1 uncultured Caulobacterales bacterium
GAGCGTCCCTTTCTTCTTGTCGGCGGCGGCGGCTGGACGCCTCAGGCGGTCGGCGATCTGCAAGCCTTTGTGGAAGCGACCGGCCTTCCGGTCGGCGCGTCTTTCCGCTCCAAGGACCTCTTTGACAATCTGCATCCCCAATATGCCGGCGACGTCGGCATCGGACCTAATCCGAGACTCGTAGAACGATTGAAGGCTTCGGACCTCGTCGTCGCCTTCGGGCCGCGCCTCGGCGAAATGACCACGTCTGGCTACGCGTTGTTCAAGGCCCCGCTCGCCGCGCAACCGCTGATCCATATTCATCCGGGAGCGGAGGAGCTGGGGCGGGTCTACCAGCCGGTGCTGGCGATCAATGCCGCGCCCGAGACGATGGCGCGCGCCCTCGCCGCCGAGCCTTGGACGCAGGACGAGAATTGGTTGCAGCAAGCCTACGCCGCGCATTCGGAATTCGAGGCCTATTCAAAGCCGGTGACAGTCGGGGAGGGGGTCAATCTCTCTGAGGTCTTTTCCTGGCTCGACAAGAACCTTCCCGCCGACGCGATCATGTGCAACGGCGCCGGCAATTACGCCGCATGGCTCCACCGCTTCTACCGGCACAAGGCCTACAAGACGCAACTCGCGCCGACCTCCGGCGCGATGGGCTACGGGTTTCCCGCGGCGCTTGCCGCGAAGGCGGCCTATCCACATCGCGACGTCATCTGCGCAGCCGGCGACGGATGTTTCATGATGGCGTCAAACGAACTGGCGACCGCCATGCAGTATGGCCTCAACGTCATCACGCTGGTGTCGAACAATTCGACTTACGGAACGATCCGCATGCATCAGGAGCGGGAATACCCGGCGCGCGTTTCCGGCACCGATCTGCGCAATCCTGACTTCGCGGCCTATGCGCGGTCGTTCGGGGCTTTCGGCGCGACCGTAACGCGAACGGAGGATTTTTCAGCGGCCTATGCCGAAGCAAAAGCAAGCGGTTTGCCGGCGGTGATCGATCTCAAGACCTCGGCGAATGACATCGCGCCGGGTCGCACGATTGAAGCACTGCGCCAGCGTTAGGCGTGCTGGCGCGTGATCTGTTCCATCGTCACGAATTCGTCGATCAGCTTCAGGCCGGCGGGCGTCGGATAGCCCTCGCGGCTTAGCCAATGACGGGCGATGGCGGCTTCGAGGACGCGTTCCTCGCTCTCGCCGCCGTCAAGCTGGCGGACAAATTTGAGGATCGTCTTCGCGATGGCGTCGTCGGTCACTCTGGCTCTCCTTTGGACGAAGAAGCCGGTCCTTCATCCCCCGCTTGGAGGAAACGGCCAGCTAGGCTCGCCTGATTGGTACGCCTACGCTGTAACGCGACTTCTTCAGTACACACCACTGTTGGAATTCTGACAAGGGGCCTGCGCGCCGAGGCCGTTCATTCGCGGCGCTGCCAAAAGCCCCCGAACATGCTAAGACCACCTCTGAACCCCGCGAATTTCCTAGAAAAACCGGTCTCTCGCCCATGTCCTTCGGAAAGAACGAATTCACTTCAAATGCCGCGCTAAAAGCCCGCCGCGATGACGCTCTGCCTGTCGGTTTGCCTTCGAAATCAGGTGTTTATGTCGCCAAGGCCGAGAACGCCGAACTCTGGGATGTCGAGGGCAAGCGTTACATAGATTTCATTGGCGGCATCGGCGTTTTGAATGTCGGCCACCGCCACCCCAGGGTTGTGGAAGCAATCAAGCGCCAGGCTGAACAATTTATCCACACCAGCTTCGGCATCGCCCAGTACGAGGTCTATGTCGAACTCGCCGAGCGCCTTAATCGGCTTGCGCCGGGGTCCACGAAAAAGAAGACCGCGCTCTTCAATTCGGGCGCCGAGGCGGTTGAGAACGCCGTTAAGTTCGCGCGGCGTATCACTGGACGCGCCGGCGTCATCGCGTTCGAGGGCGCGTTTCATGGGCGCACTCTGCTGGCGACGACGCTGACCGGCAAGTCGAAGCCCTACAAGCAGGGTTTCGGTCCGCTGGTGCCCGGCATTTTCCATGCGCCTTATCCTGACGCCTATCACGGCGTGACGGTGCGCACCTGCCTTTCCTGCCTCGACCACATTTTCAAGACGGCGATCCCGGCCGAGGAAGTTGCAGCGATCATCGTCGAGCCTGTGCAGGGCGAGGGCGGCTTCAATCCGGCGCCGGCCGAATTCCTTCAGGCGCTGCGGAAGCTCGCGGACCAGCACGGCATGCTGCTTATCGCTGACGAGATCCAATCCGGCATGGGCCGTACCGGAAAAATGTTCGCGTTCGAGCATGCGGGGGTCGAACCTGACCTGCTCTGCGTGGCGAAGTCGATCGCCGCAGGGCTGCCGCTCTCGGCGCTGATCGGCAAGGCCGAGCTGATGGACAAGATCGCAACGGGCGGCATGGGCTCGACCTATGGCGGCAATCCGGTCGCTTGCGCCGCGGCTCTAGCCGTGCTCGACATCTTCGAGGAAGAGCGCCTGCTCGACCGGGCGCACATCATCGGTGAGAAAGTCGCCGCCAGCTGGCGCGCGCTCGCGGCTGGTCCGGCCAAGGGCCATTTCGGCGATGTACGCCAGATCGGAGGCATGATCGCGGTCGAATGCGTCAAAGACGGCGACCCGATGAAGCCGAACGGCGACCTCGCCGCGAAAATTCAGACGGAAGCACGCGATCGCGGCCTCATCATGACAACCGCCGGCGCCTACGCGCAGTGCCTGCGCTGTCTCGTACCGTTGACGATTCCCGATGCGCAGCTTGACGAAGCGCTCGGCATTTTCGCGGAAGCGACGAAAGCCGCGATCGCTAATTAGACTTTTGTCGGAGCCGCGCGCAAAGCGCGCTTGCGCGAGACATTAGGAATGGCGGTGTACGCAGGAGCGACTTCGAACCCGCAGGGTTCGCAAGCGCGACCGCGCGCCGGCCGGTCAGGCCGC
>CAZNXR010000369.1:0-2922 GCA_964576815.1 uncultured Caulobacterales bacterium
TCGAGATCGGTCAGCACGTCGGCAAACCCGCCGACCTCGATGAAGCGAATGGCGCCGTTCGCCGGTCGGAACCGCCGCCAGCCGTCCTGCACATAGCGCCGGACACCGGTCCGGTTGGCGAAGCCGAGTCGCGGCTCGTAATTCTCGCCGATATGCTCGAAGCGCGTCGTCCAGTTCCATTTGTCGCCGCGATAAGCGGCCTCCATGGCGCCGAATTGCCCGCTCGCGTCCGTTGCGCCGTCGCCGCCGAAGCTTCGGAGATAAGCGAAGTCCGCCGTCAGAGCGCCCCTGAATCGCGTCGTATTCTGATACTGGAAATCAACGCCGCCTACCGCGTTATCAATTTCACCGGCAGGATCGCCATAAGTGAAAACCGCGCCGATCTTCGACTCGTTGAGCACCTGGAAAGACGTTCGCGCCGAGCCGAGATACTGGCCGTCGAACATGTCGTCGCCGCCGGTTCTGACCGCGAGCGCGCCGACATTCGCCGGTCCGAGCTTGCCGCTGACTTTTGCGCCGGCGACAATATCGACAGGGCGCCCATCGACGATGCCGACCCGGCGAGAAAAGAACGGAAGACCGTTGACGCTCTCGCCGAATACCGCCCCGCCGAACTCGAAGGACGCGACGTCCTGCAGGAAGAAGTCGCGTGTTTCCGGGAAGAACAGCGCAAAACGGCCGGTATTCACCTGCCGCGCATCAAGCGGCGCGTCGGCGAAGTCGGTGTTAAACGTCAGTGAACCGGTCAGCGAGGGCGTGATCTTGTAGAAGATGTTGGCGCTGGGGTTTAGGCTCAGGTCGATGTCGTCAAGCTCCCAGTCATAGGCGCTGGCGCCGGTGACGAACAGCTGCGCCTCAAGGCCGATGCCTGTTGAAACATCCTTGACGCCGGAGAGCCGGCCCGGATTGGTGAGGTCGATGCGGTCGCGCGTGCGGTCGATGTTGGACCAGCGCGTCTCCTCATTCTTGCGCGGAACAAAACGCAGGAATTGCAAACCCCATTCATTGAGCGACGCGTCGACGGAGATCGACCGGAAGGGGATCGCAAATTCTGCAACCCAGCCGTCTTCGACGATCCTCGCTTTCACGTTCCAGATCGTGTTCCACTCCACGCGAATGGCGGAACTGTTTTCGATGAGAGCATCGACGCGCGCGCCGTTCGGGTTCGTGCCGAAGAAGAACCCGTCGCGGAATGTACCGAACGGGTCGAGCATGACGCGGATCGAGTCTTCATTGCGCAGCTGGGAGTCGCGCGCCAGCAACTTCGCCGTGATCTTGCCGGGCTCGCTGTCGAAAAGATGGAATCCGACATAGAGCGTTTCGCGGTCGTACATCAGATAGGCCTTGGTGCGTTCGCTCGGCGGCGCCCCTGCTGACGGCTCGACCTGGTAAAATTCCTCTGTCGTCGCGGCTTTGGACCAGGCCGGGTCCGACAGGTCGCCGTCGATCGTCGGCGCCTCGCTCTCGTCGATCCGCACGGCCTCCATGCGAGGAAAATAGCTTTGAAAGTCTATCTCCTGAGCGCGCACCGGCGCAGCGCAAACAAGCGCCAGCGCCATCGCAGCGGCCGTACGCGCCGCCGAACTTGTTCACCAAGCCATTACACGTCCGTATCAGGAAGATCCTTACAGTCCCCCAACCGCAAGGTCCGCGCCCCTCGATTCCGCGCCAATGAGGGCGGATTTCATTGCTTCTCAGGCGATCCTAGGCCTTCCGGCGGTCAACCCGCAAGCCGTTCCATCTCGTCGGCCGCGATATCGTAATTGGCGTAAATATTCTGGACGTCGTCGCAGTCCTCAAGCGCGTTCATCAGCTTCATCAGGCCGGAGGCCGCCTCTCCCGATACGGGAATCGAGGTCTGCGGCCGCCAGGCGAGCTTCTGCGAGCGCGCCTCGCCGAACTTTGCTTCGAGCGCCGCTGCAACTGCAGCAAGCTCGTCGCTCGCGGTGTAGATATAGTGACCGTCCGCATCCGATACGGCGTCTCCGGCGCCGGCTTCGAGCGCCGCCTCGATCATCGCATCCTCGCTCGCCGCGGCGGCCGGAAATTCAATCGCACCGACACGGTCGAACATGAACGCGACAGAGCCCGTTTCGCCGAGGTTGCCGCCGTGCTTCGTAAAGATCGAGCGGACGTCGCCAGCGGCGCGATTGCGGTTGTCGGTCAGGACTTCGACGATGACGCCGACGCCGCCTGGGGCAAAGCCCTCATAGCGTATGTCTTCGAATCCTGCGCCGTCGCCGCCGGTCGCTTTTTTGATCGCGCGCTCGATATTGTCCTTCGGCACCGACTGCGCCTTCGCCGCCTGAATGGCGAGCCGCAGGCGCGGGTTGAACGCCGGATCCGGCGCGCCGAGCTTTGCAGCGACGGTTATCTCCTTCGACAGCTTTGAAAACATTTTCGACCGCTTGGCGTCCTGCTTGCCCTTGCGGTGCATGATGTTGGCGAACTGGGAATGCCCGGCCATGGCGCGCCCTTTCGGCGATGACTTGCTTGCTGATGTGAGGTCGCGGCAATACCAAGGCCCCCGGACCCGATTCAAGAGGCGATCATGGCTGATCTTAAAGGAAAGACCATATTGGTGACGGGCGCCTCGCGCGGCATCGGCGCGGCGATCGCAAAAGCGGCTGCGGACGCCGGGGCAGGTCTCATTGTCCACGCCTCGGCGCCCAGCGCGGCTGTGGACGGCCTCGTGAAGGATCGGTCCATTCCCGCCTCGCGCGTGCTTTTTGAGGATCTGTCCAAACCGGGGGCCGGTTTCCGCTTGTTTGCGAAGGCGCTAGCAGTCGCGCCGGGCATAGACGCCGTGGCGAACAATGCAGGGATCTACGCCGAGACGCCGCTTGAGGGCTTGGAAGCTCAGTGGGCGGAAGGATGGACGGCGAACATCGCAGTGAACCTGCAGGCGCCCGCCGACCTTTG
>CAZNXR010000370.1:0-2899 GCA_964576815.1 uncultured Caulobacterales bacterium
GCATCGCTCAAGGCCGCCGGCATCGATTTCCAAGCGGCCTACCAATTCGACATCGGTCCGAACGAGTTCGGCGTCAGATTGGGCGGTACGTGGATGGATCGCCTCGACCGCTTCTTCGATCCGGGCGATCCGGCGGCCGTCGATCCGGAACTCGGCGAGATCCAGCGCCCGGTCCTTGCCGGCAACGCGTCGCTGTCCTATCGGCGCGGCGCGTTCGGCTTTGGCTGGCAGACCCAATACCAGGGCAAGCAGGGTCTGCGCGGCGTTGAGATCGAAACCTTCGAAACGATCTTCGGCCCCGCGGGGATCGCCGACCGTGTGTTCATTCACGATCTCAACGCCAGCTATGACATCGGGACGGGTTTCCAGGTCTATGGCGGCGTCAACAACATCACCGACCGGGTGCCGTTCATCACCGAGAACGCGTTCCCGGTGAGCCCGCTCGGCCGGTATTTCTTCCTCGGCGTAGAGGCGACGTTCTGAATTTCAGATCAACTGCGACGCCCTCAAAACGAAACCGGCCCCTCGCGGGGCCGGTTTTTCTTTGCGCAGAAGCTGCAAAGCTTATCCGCCGACCTTTGTCTTCAGATCCGCGATCAGCGCGTCTATTCCCTTCGACCCGCCGCCGTTGTTGGCGATGATCGACTTGAAGGTCGATTGCTGTTCGATGGCGAGCCACACGCCTTCGGCGCCGGCGTCAACGACTTTCTGCTCGCCTTCGGGCGTTCGGTAGACGCGCCAGCTGACGACGAGATTGGCATACTGGTCGCCGGGCTTGGCGCCGACCACTTTCGAATTGACGATGAAGTCGCGCTCATTGCGGTCGATCGAGCCCGTCACCGCCAGCTTCTGGCCGGAATAATTCGCAAGCGTCGACTGGTAGACGTTCGTCGCATAGCGGCGGAACAGCGGCGCATAGGCGGCCATCTGCTCGGGGCTCGCCTGGCGCGCATATTGGCCGAGCGCGAAGCGCGCAACGCGGTCCATATCGACATATTTATCAACGAGCGCCTCAACGCCGGCGTTACGGCTGCTTGTGTCGGCCGCCTCAAAGATGGCGTTCGATTCTTCAAGAACGCCGGCGATGAATTCTTCCGCAGCTACGTCAGCATAGGCGGGCGCGACCATCGCTGCAGCGGCGGCGCCGGCGAAACCAAAGCGTAAGGCGGCGGGCGAGAAAGTCATCGGGAGCGCTCCAAAGCTGGTTTATTCGTCGAAGTCGGGCAGGGCGTCGAAATCGTCGGCGCCGTTTCTGATCTCCCGCGCGCGCGCCTGTGTGTAAAAGCTGCGGAACGAGGAATAATAGTCAAGCGAGTTCGCCTCGATCTCGGCGAGCGGGTCGAGCACGTTTTCCCGCGCCGACACGAGATTGGCGCCCGCGAGCGAGATGCGCGCGTAATTGGCCGGCGGCGTGCGGATGAAGGTGAGCGGCTGAAGGCCGATTTCGACAATCGCCCCGAAGGCGTCGCGCGGCGAAGACGGTCCGAGGAGCGGCAGTACGAGATAAGGACCGGAACCGACGCCCCACACGGCGAGCGTCTGGCCGAAATCCTCGTTATGGCCGTCGATCCCCATCTTGCCGGCCGGATCGGCAAAGCCGCCGGCGCCGATCGTCGAATTGATCGCGAAGCGCGAGAAGGTCTTTCCCGCGCGCCCAAAATTTCCCTGAAGGACGTCATTGATGAAAACGCTCGGCGATCCGAGATTGGCGAGAAAGCGGCGAAGGCCGCGTCGGCCCGATTTCGGCGTCGTCGCGCGATAGGCCTTGGCGGCGGGCACGAAGAAGCCCTTGTCGACCGAGTCGTTGAGGCCGAAGATTTTGCGGTTGAACCCTTCCCATGGGTCAGCGCTAGCCGCGTCAATGGGCGCCCCCGCGCCAGCATCAACCGGCGGCGCTAGGTCATCCTCCGCTTCCAGCGGCGGCGAGGGTTTCACCTCCTGGGCAAACGCGACGCCGCCGGCCGCCAGGACCATCGCGGCCGTCCATCCCATCAGTCTCGCGCCCATGCTCATTCGCGAACTGTCCATACCCATCGTTTCTACGCCTTGCGGATAGCGGCGGACCTTGGCGGGATTGCGGTTGCCTGTCCATCGCCGGAAGCGCCCGGAAGGCGCCGCTGTGGCGATCGTGAAAACGCGGTCGCTTGAGATTTATATAAAGATATGTTTATATCTAGCTTCACTAAGGCTCTTCCGGAATGTCGCTCGATCGCCAGCTGCATGTCTTTCGCGCAATCGGGGAGGAAACCCGTTTGCGGATCATGGCGCTGCTCTTGCGCGGGGAGCTGACCGTCACCGAGATCACCCAGATCCTCGGCCAGAGCCAGCCGCGCGTCAGCCGGCACCTGAAAATCCTCACCGAGGCGGGGCTCGTCGATAAGTTCCGCGAGGGCTCCTGGATGTTTTATCGCGCCGGGGCGCCGGCGCTCGAACCGACCGACGCGATCATCGGCGCGGTGAGGGCAATCAACAAATCCAGCGACCGCGTCATCGCGCGCGACGGCGAACGCTTCGCGCAGAGCCGGCAGGCGCGCGCCGATCTCGCGGCCGCCTATTTCGAGAAGAACGCTGCGGAGTGGGACCGCCTTCGCGGTCTTCAGATCGAAGAGGGCGCCGTCGAAAAGCGGATGCGAGCCCTAGCGCCGGAAAAGATCGGCCTGTTTGTCGATCTCGGCGCCGGCTCCGGCCGTATGCTGACGATTTTCGCCGACGCTTATGAAAAGGGGCTGGGGTTCGACCTTTCGCGCGAGATGCTGGCGGTCGCCCGCGCCAATCTCGATCGCGCCGGCGTCGGCCACGCGCAGGTCCGGCACGGCGATCTGTTTGCGCTGCCGCTTGAAAGCGGACTGGCCGATGTCGTCTGCATCCATCAGGTCTTGCATTATCTCGCCGATCCCGC
>CAZNXR010000371.1:0-2898 GCA_964576815.1 uncultured Caulobacterales bacterium
CCCTTGCCAGATTGGGAAAGCAAAGCGCGAAGCACCGCGTCACGCAGTTTTGGCTCAATCGAATAATGGCTGTCGGCGGAATTCGGCGACAATTCTAGAACAACATCAAGGACGATCATGGCTTCGGGGCCGCCGTCACCGATAACCGGCGCGACGAACTGCCGGCTGAACTTGAAGTAAGAGCCGGATTCAGCTGGCAGCTTATTATCACTCCCATCCTTTCTTATGTCGTTTGAGCGCTTCTGTTTTTCACGCGCCGCAGCTTGATCTGAGTTTGTTTGCGCAGGCGCCGACCCTGATTCATTGTCACCAGTGTTCACTAATGCGGATTTCGGGGCCGGTCCGCTTGGCGGGAGTACGAGACGAAATCCCGCTCCGGCGGCCGCTCCCAGAACCGCCCAGACTGCTACGACTATCGGTAATCCGAGCTTCTTTTTCAAAATGGCGACACCAGATCGATGACCCTTTGTCCGTATCTCGTTCTGACAGCACGACTCATTTCCCCTCTTCCTCCATAGGCGATACGGGCCTCCGCGATCTTGTCGTAGGGAATTACATTCGTCCGCGCGATGTCTTCTCGCCGTACGACGCCCTGCACGCGAAGATCGCGCATTTCATCATTGACGAGTACTTCTTGACTTCCGATCACGAACAAATTGCCGTTAGGCATTACCTCAACGACTGTCGCCGCAATTCGCAGCGTAATTCGTTCGCGCCGGCGTACGGCGCCATCGGCGTTCAGCTGCGACTCAGATGAGGCGTCTATAACCGGATCAAGGCCTGCGCCCCCTGGCAAGACTCGTTGCGCCAGCGTATTGAGTCCGAGAAGCGAGGGCGCAGATACTGCTTCCGTCGCATCTCGCCGCCGTTGGCTTCTATTCTGGATTTCCGCCTGGTCATTTATTTCAACAACGACCGTGAGAATATCGCCGACGGTTCGCGCGCGTCGATCGCCAAAAAGCGACTCGGGACCCGAGCGCCAAAGCGTTCCAGGTGTTTCAGACGCCTGTTCAGGCGTGTCAATTTCTGCGCCAAGAAATGGCGTCAACCCTTGGCTGGTAAATTGCGGCGCGCTGAGGCGCTCCTTCAACGAAGCGCAGGCGCTTGTCGCCGCTGACAGAAGTACGATCGCCAATGCCTTTCCCCTTTTCATTGCACAACAACCCGACCAGCATCGACAACAACCCCAGTCACGATTGTTCGCGACCCTAAGTTCATTACGCGCACTGTGTCGCCTTCCGCGCCGTTGGAAAGTGAGCGGCCCTCGGCTGTGATTGACAGCGCGCCTTTAACATACTCGATCCGCACCTCGCGATTGCGGGCGACAAGCACCGGTGTGCGCCCGACCGAAGCAAGAAGCGGCCTGCCCGCAGCCAATTCGCCGCGTAGAACTGCGCCTCCGAACTCCTTTGTCGCATTTCTGCGTGGGTTGCCCTCGTCGGCTATGATGGGCGCGCCGACAGCCGGCGGAGCAGTTATAGTCGCCGTGGTTGTCTCATGAGAAGCATCGACGGCCAACTGAAGACAAGCGAGCGCTGTGAGGATCGTCACTTCGTCACCGGATTTGCGTTGTGGCGGCGAGCATCTGGTCCGCGGCGCTCAAGACTTTAGAGTTCAACTCATAGCCGCGCTGCGCTTCGATAAGATCAGCGATCTGCTGCACGACGTCTACGGAGCTTTCTTCAAGGTAGCCCTGCCGCAATAAACCCCTGCCCTCTTCACCAGCCGCGCCGCGCAGCGGTTCGCCCGATGCAGCCGTCGACCTAAAGAGGTTTCCACCTATTGCCTCAAGTCCTTTTTGATTTACGAACGAAACGAGCTCAATCAGGCCAATCTGTGTTCCGTCAATCTGACCATCGAAAAATGCGAACACTTCGCCGGCGGCATTGATGGTGACAGAACGGGCGTCGAAGGGAACGGTAATTTCTCCCGCAAGGGCCAAGCCGTCATTGGTGACAATGACGCCCTCCGCCGTTCGCTTGAATGAACCGTCACGCGTAAATGCCGGTTCTCCCGATACAAGCGACACTTCAAAGAAGCCGTCGCCTTCAATTGCCAAATCTAGATCACCGCCCGTCTGTTTCAGGGAACCCTGCTGAAACTCGACTGCGACGGAGGCGGCGCGTACACCGAGACCGATTTCCAATCCGGCGGGCGCGATCTGGCCCGTAGAGCTGGTGATGGCCCCTGGCGGCCGCAACTGTTGATAATGGAGGTCCGAGAACTCGGCGCGCCGCGCCGAGTAAGCCGTCGTGTTCATATTGGCGATGTTGTTTGAGATTACTTCGACGCGACGTTGCTGCGCGTCCATTCCAGTCGCAGCGATCCGCAATGCCTGCATTGTATTCCTCCTTTAGTCTAGCGGCGCCCGCCGATGGTCTCGATAGCGCGTGCAATCCTATCATTCTCTTCGGAGAGAAATTGTGCGCCGACTTCGAACGCGCGCTGAACTTCAATCATGCGCGACAGCTCAATTACAGGCGAAACATTTGAAGACTCGACAAAGCCCTGCCGAATTGTCGCACTCTCTTCGACCAATGGAGCCGCCGAGCGAAAGAACGAACTCCCCTCGCGCTCAAGCATGGTGATATCGGAGTCTACTGTTCGAAACCTGCCAATTGCGGCGCCACCGGCGGAGATTGTCCCGTCAGGAGCAATCGCGATCGCTTTGACCCCCTCTGTAATGGAAATTGCGCCGCCGCCGTCTCCATGCACGACGTAACCTTCTGTTGTCGCCAGCATCCCCTCAGCGTTTCGCAGAAATGCGCCGGCGCGTGTCAAACGCTCGCCGCGCGGCGTTTCAACGACAAAGAATCCGGCGCCCTCGATCGCTACATCGAGTGGGCCGTCCGTCGAAATGAGTTCACCCTGCCGAAGATCGATGGAGCGCGCCCCGAT
>CAZNXR010000372.1:0-2873 GCA_964576815.1 uncultured Caulobacterales bacterium
AGCTCGACATGGTGATCCGCGAGAACGTGCTTCTGCAGATCGCGCATCTGCGCACGCATCCCTACGTCGCCGCGCAACTTGCCGCCGAAGAGACTGAAGTCCACGGCTGGGTTTATGACATCCGGTCGGGAGACGTCCTCGCCTATTGCGAAAAGAAGAATGAGTTCATTCCGGTCGCCGAGCGCTATCCGCAGAGCGTCAGCACGGCTCTCCACACTCACCACCACGCCCCTCAATAGACGATCCGCATAAGGAACAGTCATGGCTTCAGCGGCTAAATCCTCGTCCGGCGCGGCCGGACTGGTCAGGAACTGGTTTGACTTCAGTAATCTCAGAGGCGATCTCCTCGGCGGCGTGACCGCCGGGGTGGTCGCGCTGCCTCTTGCGCTCGCCTTCGGCGAGGCTTCGGGCGCGGGGCCGATCGCAGGCCTCTGGGGCGCTATATTCGTCGGCTTTTTCGCCGCCCTGTTCGGCGGGACCGGCGCGCAGGTTTCAGGCCCGACGGGCCCGATGGTCGTCGTTTTCGCGGGCGTCTTCGCGTCCCTGTCCGGCGATCCGCGACTCGTTTTCGCGGCTGTCGTGCTCGCCGGCCTCTTCCAGATCGCGATGGGGGTTCTGCGCCTGGGCGACTACATCCGTCTCGTTCCCTATCCGGTCGTCTCCGGATTCATGAGCGGCATCGGGGTCATCATCATCTCGTTGCAGTTGTCGCGTCTCTTCGGCCATGAACCGGAAGGCAGCGGCACCGTTCCCGCGCTGACCGCCATTCCGGGGTCGATCGCCGATCCGGTGCTGCCGGCGGTTCTCGTCGGCGCTATCGCGCTCGCGATCGTGTTCCTTTGGCCGAAGCCGTGGGGAAAGTTCGTGCCGGGCGCGCTCGCGGCGCTTGTCATCGGCACGCTTGTCAGTCTCGTTGTGCCAGGCGCGCCGATCCTCGGCGACATTCCCACGGGGTTTCCCTCTCTGGTCGTGCCGACCTTCTCGCCCGAGACCTTCGGGCTCGTTCTCGAAGCCGCGATCATTCTCGCTGTGCTCGGCGCAATCGACAGTCTTCTGACGTCGCTTGTCGCCGACAACATGACGGGCTCGCGTCACAAGTCGAATATCGAGCTCGTCGGGCAGGGAGTCGGCAACACCTTGGCGGGTCTGTTCGGCGCAATCCCGGGCGCGGGCGCGACGATGCGCACCGTCGTCAATATTCGGTCCGGCGGGCAGACGCGCCTTTCCGGCATGATGCACGGCCTACTTCTTCTTGCGGTCGTCATCTCGCTGGCGCCGCTCGCCGAAAAGATCCCTCATGCCGTGCTCGCCGGCATTCTCGTGAAGGTCGGCTATGACATTATCGACTGGGCCTATCTGAAGCGCGCGCATAAGGGGCCGCGCTGGGACCTTATCTTGATGGTTCTGGTGCTGGGGCTCACCGTGTTCGTCGATCTCATCACGGCCGTAGCGGTCGGCGTCGTTCTCGCCGCGCTCGCCTTCGTCAAGCAGATCGCGGACATCCAGGTCGCCTCGCTTCGTCAGGATGACGATGCCGGCTTCCTGCCCGAGGAGCGGGCGCTGCTCGACGCCGCCAACGGCAAGGTCTCCCTCTTTGATTTTGCAGGCGGCCCCTTGAGTTTCGGCGCCGCCGCCGATCTCGGTCACCATGTACGCGAAAAGGCGCGCGACGGAATGGCGGCGATCGTCCTCGACTTCAGCCGTGTGCCGACCCTCGACCTCTCCGCCGCCATGGCGATCGATACGATCGCCGCCGACGCCAAGAGCGCGGGCCGAAAAGTCTATATCACCGGCATGAACGACAAGATCGCAGCGACGCTCGCCGCGCTCGACGCCGATAAACATGTCGGCGCCGATTATAGGTTCAAGTCGCGCCTCGACGCGTTGCGACATGCGCTCGGCGTCGTCTCCGATCCGAACGGACCGCGCGACGCGAAAGTTGTCGATCCGGCGTCCGGCGCGATCCTCGATCGAGCGAAGGCGTAAGCCTTCGTTCCTCCTGCGTCCGCGCTTATCCCGCCTCCGGTTCGTCCGGGGGCGGGATTTTCTTTTCCCGATTGTACCGCCCGCCCGGCTTGCGCCATGGTCCAGCAAAAATTTGCAGGGGCCGATGAGCGAAGTTGCGAGGGACGCGTCGGACGTCGAGGCGATGGCGCGCGGCAAGCACATCGTCGATGTCCTGATCGAGGAACGGGCGAAGACCCTCATAAGGTCGCCCTTGTGGCCGCTCTACCGGTCGCTCCTTTATCCTCTGCTGAAGGAACCGCAGGCGAGGCGCATGGCTGACCGCATCGCCGGGCTCTCGGGCGCGGAGGCGATGGCGCATGTCAGTTCCATTCTCGCTCTGGATGCGCGCAGTTCGGGCCTTGAAAATGTGCCGCGCGCCGGGCGCGTCATCGTCGCCAGCGTCCATCCGACCGGCATCGCCGACGGCGTCGCCATGCATGACGTCCTGTCAACGATCAGAAAAGACGTGGTCTTTTTCGCCAATCGCGACGCCATTCGGGTTTCGCCCGGCTTTTCCGACATCCTCATTCCAGTCGAGTGGGTGTTGGAAAAGCGGACCCGGCAGCGCTCGCGTGAAACCCTTCTCGAGACCAAACGCGCGTTCGGCGAAGAGCGCTGCGTCGTCCTTTTTCCGTCGGGACGCCTCGCGATGGAAGGTGAGCGCAAGGAGCTGATCGAGCGCGAGTGGATGACGTCGGTGGCGATCTTCGCGCGGAAATATGAGTGCCCGGTCGTGCCCGTACACATCACGGCGCGAAATTCCCGGCTCTATTACTGGTTCTGGAAGATCAACACTGAGCTTCGCGACATCACGCTGTTCAACGAACTCCTGAACAAGAAGGGAAAGCGCTTCGACATCCTGTTCG
>CAZNXR010000373.1:0-2852 GCA_964576815.1 uncultured Caulobacterales bacterium
CGAACTCCGTAAAGCGGCGCGCGCCGGCCGCGTAGCGGGCGATCATCGCCTCGGCCAGCGGCGCAGGCACGTCGCGCCGCGCGTCTTCGAGAAGCGAAACAAGATCATAGGCGGGGTTTCCGAACAGGCCGTCCTGAAAATCGATGACGCCGGCGCGTTTGAACCCATCGCGCGCCGGCAGCCACAGAATGTTCTCCGCGTGAAAGTCACGCAGGACCATCGTCGATGGCGCCGGCAGCTTCGCAAGGACGCCCGACCATGCGCCGAGAAATTCGGCCCTCACGTCTTCGCTCGCCGCTTCGCCCTTCAGGTGCGGCCAATACCATTCCGGGACAAGCATGACCTCGGCCTCCATGGCCGTCTGGTCATAAGTCAGCATACGGTATGACGGCGCGCTCGGCGCTTCTGGCGCCGCCTCATGCAGCGCCAGAAGCGCGTCGATCGCCGACGCGTAAAGCTCCTGTTCGTTTGCGCCCGCCGGGATTGCACGCGCGAAAAGTTCGTCGCCGAGATCCTCGATGACGGCGAAGCCCGTCGCTGCGTCGGCGGCATAAATCTCAGGGGCGGACAATCCAGCGCTGCGAAGCGCGCCCGCGATCGCGGTGAAAGCGTTGAGATTGGGGCCGGCAAGCCGCGCCATCGCGTTATAGCCGAGCGCGCGGCGTTCATCGGGGCTCGCGTCCGGCGGGCAGGCGGCGCCTTCGGCCGCCGGGGGCGCATTCATCAGAACGGCAGTGCGGTCGCCAAGCGACAGGCGTTCGTAACTGCGCGTCGATGCGTCTCCGGCCATGGGGAAGGCGATAGCCGCGCCCCATCCAGATGTTTCCAGGAACTGCCGTCGCGCTTCGGCTCGGCGGGCGGCGGCTTCGTTTCTGGCGGCGGGTGCGGTCGCGTGCGTCATGGTCAGACCCTAAACCGGTCCTTGTTCCCTAAGGGTAAAGGGCTTTTAGCCGCGCAGACCATTCTTCGTTTCCGTGCACAAGGGCCCGCCTTCCTGTTCCCTCCGTGGTAAGTCGAACAAGCAGCGTCGAGGCGGGCAACAGGGGCAGTATCCGTTCTGGCCATTCGATCAACAAGGCGCCGCCGTCGAGCGCCTCTTCGAAGCCAAGTTCCCAGATCTCTTCGGTCTTTTCGAGGCGATAAAGATCGAAATGCCAGAGGGTAAAGCCAGGCGCGTCGTACGTCTCAACGAGACCGAAGGTCGGGCTTGGCGCCTCGGTCTGGCCCGTAGCAGCGGTGATCGCGCCCCGCGCGAGCGTCGTCTTGCCGGCCCCAAGCGGTCCTGAGAGCGCGACGGTGTCGCCGGCGCGCAATAGGGCGCCGAGGGCTGCGCCCAAGCCGGCGGTCGCAGCCTCGTCAGCAAGCGTGATCGCGTATTCCATAGGCGGTGAGATAGTCCGGCTGCGGAGCCGCAGTAAACCGGCTGGCCTGTTCTGCGGAATTGACCGCCCACAGAACGCCGTGCGACGAGCGCTCGGATCATGGGTGAACAGGCGATCATCATCGGCGCCGGGCAGGCCGGTGCGCAAGCCGCGCAGAGCCTGCGGCAAGCGGGATTTCAAGGACCGATCACCCTGATCGGCGAGGAACAGGCCGCGCCCTATCAGCGTCCGCCTTTGTCGAAGGCCTATCTGCAGGGCGCGCTAGAGGCCGATCGGCTCGCGCTGAGGCCCGACGCCTTCTACGCGCAGAACGACATAAAGATGATGCTGGGTGCGCGCGCGCTTAAAATCGATCGCGTTGCGGCGCGCATTGAGACGGATCGCGGCGAAAGCCTCGCCTATGATAGCCTGTTGATCGCGACGGGGGCGCCGCCGCGCCGGCTCACCTGTCCGGGTACGGAGCTTTCCGGCGTCCATTACCTGCGCACCATCGCCGACTGCGAGGGGTTGAAGGCGCCGTTAAGCGCTGCGCGCCGCATCGTCATCGTCGGCGCGGGGTACATCGGGCTTGAGGTCGCGGCGTCAGCGCGCAAGGCCGGACGCGAGGTTACGGTGCTCGAAGCGCAAAGCCGGGTTCTGCAGCGCGTCGCGGGCCCTGAGATTTCGGCGTTTTTCGATGCGCTGCACCGGGCGCATGGAGTCGATGTTCGCCTCGGCGCGATGCTCGCCGGTTTCGAGGGGCGCGGGCGCATCGAACGCGCCGTGCTTGCATCGGGCGAACGCATCGAGTGCGATGCGGTTCTCATCGGCGTCGGCGCGGCGCCGGCGACGGAACTCGCCGCCGCAGCGGGCCTTGCAATAGACAACGGCGTCGCGACGGACGAGCACGCCCAAGCCTCAGACCCGTCGATCTTCGCGGCAGGAGATTGCGCCAGCCATCCCTCGCGCCTTTATGGGCGACGGTTGCGCCTTGAATCCGTGCCGAACGCCATCGAACAGGCGAAGGTCGCCGGCGCCAATATGGCGGGCGGGTCGGCGATCTATGACGCCGTGCCGTGGTTCTGGTCGGACCAGTATGACGTGAAGCTGCAGACGGCCGGCGTCGCCGAGGGCGCGGACGCCGCGATCGTCCGCGGCGATCCGGGGACAGGCCGGTTTTCGGTCTGGAGCCTCAAAGACGGCCGGCTTCTCGCGGTCGATGCCGTCAACGACCCGGCGTCCTTCCTGGCGGCGAAGAAGATCATTGCGGCCAAAACGCCGCTGGATGCGAAATCGCTTGCCGATCCTGCGACAGACCTTAAATCCCTCGCGTCCTGAAACCCTCGTTTTGAGAGCCGCATGCCCAAGATCACCTATATCGAGCACAATGGAGCCGAACATGTCGTCGAGGCGCAGTCGGGCGTTTCGGTGATGGAGGCGGCGGTGAAGAACTTGGTGCCCGGCATTGACGCCGACTGCGGCGGCGCCTGC
>CAZNXR010000374.1:0-2843 GCA_964576815.1 uncultured Caulobacterales bacterium
CGGCGCGGCCGCGAGCGCGCTGCCGCCTGCCGTCGCCGCTGGCCTTCGCGCCGCTTACGCCGGCGAGGGTATCGCCGGCGGCGTTAACGCCAGCGCCGGGGCCGCCGCCATGCGCGTCGTCCGCGACGCGCGCCAGTTCCATTACTGGATCGCCTGCGATTGCCGCGCGCGCGAGGGCGTCTTTCCGCTGATGACGCCCGCCTATCTCTCGACCGCCAAGGTCTATTACCTCCGGCGGCTGACGGGGGAGGGCCGGCCCGAACATGAAGAGGGGTGCGTCTTCCGGTTCGATCGGCCCGAGCCGGGGTTTGGGCCGATGCGCGAGACGGCGCCGGCGCCGATCAAGGCGCCCGCGGGGTATTTCAGCGTCATCGAAAGCGACGAAGACGCGCGCCTCACCGAGAAGGGCGCTGATCGGCGCCGCGGGCGCTTCTCCGACGCGCCGCCGCGCCTTGCGCGCCTCCTCTGGCGCTTTATGGTCGCCGCGCGCCTCAACCGGCTCCCTCCAATTCAGTATACGGAGAAACCCTCGATCCGCACCGAGTTCGAAAGGCTCCGCGTCGCCGCCGAACGCATTGACGTCGCGCGCGACCTCGCGCTCGCGCGCGTCCTCGCCACGCATCCGCGCGAATATCATTCAAAGCGGCTCTTCGCGCGCATCCGCGACGCCTACAAAAGCCTTCCCGAGAAACAGCCGCTGCAGGGCTTCCTTCTCGTCTACGCCGCCGAAGTCAAAGGCAAGGCGCTTTTCTTCAGCGAGGACGAGCCGGTGCTCATCGCCGGCGAGCTCGCGCGTCCCATGCGACGAGACGATCGCGCGCGCGCGCCTTATCTTGCGCTCGCCGTCATCGGCGATCATGCGCAAGGGGCGGGGCTGACCGCGCTCAGAGCCTATGCGCAGCCGATCTATTCGGGCGCCCAGTTCATGCCCGTCGCCAGCGATTTCGAGCGGCAGGTCTTGAAATCGATCAACGCCGCGCGCTGGTCGCTCGCCAAATCCCATCCCGCGCTCGAGGTCGCTGTCGAGAAGCCGCTCTTCGACATTGCGACGCCGGAAGGCGCTTGCCTGCCGGATTTCATTGTCGAGGCGACGGACACAGAGACCGGGGAGGTCAAGAGCCTCGTCATCGAAGCGATGGGCCTCGCCGGCGACCCCGATTACGAGGCCGCGAAAGATATTGCGCATCCGCGCATGGCGCATATCGGTCCCGTCCTCGACGTCACGACTGGCGACATCGATGAGCGCAAGCGCCTCTCCGAGCGCATCGCCGCGGGCGTTCTCACCGTGTAGCGCACGAAGGATCGCCGGGCGGCCTGAGCGCCTGCGGGCGGGGACGACGACGCCGCGCAGGCAGCAACCGGCCCGCCTCTACCGGCGGATGGCGATTGAATTTCACCGTGCGTCACTCTCCTTGACGGACGGACTTGTTGCGACGCCGCAAGTAGACAGTGCTCCAAAGTTGGGCCCCGTTTTCCTCCGTCTCGTCTGAAGATCGCTCCCCGAAGGCAATGGGAACAAATTCACCAGCCTCGATGCGCCAGGACCAAAGCTCCAGCGCCCGCTGGGAGTCAGTTGCTGAGATCACGTTGACGAGCGCCTGATGCGCAAAGGAAAGCTCAGTGCGCGTCGCCGGCGACAGGGTGGCCCTTTTAAGTTGGCGCTCAATTCCCGACAATATCAAGGCTTGCTGCCAGGACCACACGACGGCGCCGTGATAGCGTGATTGATCGAATTCGGCGGCTAACGCACGGGCGGCAAATGTCGCATTCGCAACGACCAAGCCGGCGGGCGTCATCAATCCGCCGGGATAATCGCGCGTGATCATTGAGAGAGCATCGCGCAATTCGCTTTGCGAGGGTTCTCCGAAGAGCATGGCGAAACCGACATCGGAATGCATGACGGCGATGGGCGCGCCGTGCGTGTCAAGGGACAGCGCCGGAAAGCGCGTTGGCGTTTTCGGCGCGGCCGACTCTGCTTTGTCGCCCAACGCAGACTCACCAAGCCGGCGCCGCGCAGCGTCGGCGCCAATGTCCACCGTGAAATGACGCGCCGTCGTTCGCCAGGGCGCGATCAGTGCAGCGATCTCGACCGCCGTCGCCGTGTCGGCGCCGTAAGGTGCGAGAAGCCCGCTCTCAAGAAGCCGTAGAGCCGCCTCGAGCGCGGCCGGAACGAGCGCGACGTTGACGTCGTAAGGATAGAGGCCGCCGCCGAGACCAACGGCGCTGTCGCGCTAAGTGCCGACAGGCGCCGCGTCCGGCCTCAGCCTTATGAGGCGATCCCAGCGAGGGGCCGCTGCATAGGGCCGCGCCGCCTCATCGATGAACTTGAGATTGCGCAATGCGAGCGCGCCGTAGCGCTCGCCGGATGACGCGACCTTTTGAAGGAACGCCTCAGCGCGTGCGCGGTCCGATTTGCTGTTCAACAAATAGCCCACCAGCGCCGGCGCCAGCATGAAGTCGTCGTCTATCATCTTGTAATCGAGGAACGGCGCGTCGCTTGAGGCCTCGCCGCGTTCGATCCGGTGGAGGATCGCGTATTCGCCGATGTCTTCCTCATGCGCGACTTCGCCCGCCGGACTTAAACGCTCGAGCACGGAGGATAAGGCGCTCTCGACGGCGTCGGAGCCAAGCCCATCGCCAAGAAGTACGACGGTCATCAAGGTGTCCCGGCCGAAATAGGTGTTGTACTGCCAGGAGCCGGCGAGAAACTTTTCCTTGTAACTCAGAAATCGAAGCAATCGGCGCAAGCGATCATCCGGTGCGGTTTGGTTGGTGAACAGCGATTCGTCAGGCAAAGGCGTAAGGGGTGCGTCACCCGTCAACGCCGTGACGCGCCGCCGCGC
>CAZNXR010000375.1:0-2840 GCA_964576815.1 uncultured Caulobacterales bacterium
ACAAGGAGGCCGGTCAGCAGCATCAACCGGCGCGGCGATAAAGCGCCCGCGGTTGCGGCTGCTACGCCTGAATGTTCTCCTCGCGCCCCCATCAAACGCCTTCGCTACGGGTGGAATTATAGGATTGGCCGACAATCGCGCCGGACGGCGCGCCGTCGATTTACCTTTTGGAAACTATTCTGAATTTGGCGGCGATGTCACCAGCGAATCAGCCCGCTTTGGCGCCAAGCAGGCGTGACGCCATCTCATAGAGGTTCGCAGACCGGTTTGGCGCCGCAATGATCTCCTTGAGCGCGGTTTCGATTTGCCTTCGCCGCCCGGGTTCCAGCTTTCGCCAGCTCTCGAGCGCAGACATCAGCCGCGCAGCGAGTTGAGGGTTGGCGGCGTCAAGCCTGACGATTTCCTCGGTGAAAAAGCGGTAACCGTCCCCGTCGGCGCGATGAAAGCCTGCAAGGTTCTGTCCGGCGAAGACGCCGATCAGCGACCTGACCTTGTTGGGATTGCGCCGATCAAAGGCCTCATGGCCCGTCAGCGCACGCACCTCGCGCAAGGCGCCGTCCCCCGGCGCCATGGCGCGCATCGCCAGCCATTTGTTGACCACGAGCGGATCGCCCCGCCATTTCATGTAGAAGCGATCGAGCGCGTGATCGCGCAACGGCGTATCGGCGAGCGCGAGCGCCGCGGTCGCCGCCGCTTCATCGGTCATATTGGCGGCATTTTCGGCCTGGCGGTCGGCGAGGTCATACTCGCCGCACTCCGTGAGCAGGCCAAGCGCGGCATTGCGAAGCGCCCTTCGACCAGCGCCGCCGGCCGAGGGTTCATAAGGCTCGTTGGTCGCAAGCCGGTGATAAATCTCCAGAAGGGCAGGTTTCAGGGCATCGGCAACGGCGACGCGCACGCGTTTTCGGCCGGCCGCGACCCGCGCCGGGTCGATCACATCGATATGCCGGACAAGGTCAGGCACGGTCGGAACCTTCAACAGTTCGGCGGCGAACGCCGGATCGGCCCGCGCGCTTTCAAGGCTTGCGGTCAACGCATCGGCAAAGCGCTTCAGCGCGGCTTCGGGCGCGGTCATTTCGCGAGCGCCCGCGAAGGCGAGGGCGAGATCGCGCCATAGCGCCTCTGTCGCCGACCACCGGGCGAAGAGATCGGGCTCGGCCCGCGCGATCGTCAGACGATCATCGAGGCTCAAGGGCTGCGTCAGCGTCGCCGGGGCCGAATAGCCGCGCAGCAACGAGGCGACCGGCCTTTCGTGGAAAGGACCGAAGCGCGCCGTCTCGTCACGCTCGCGCAGTCGCAAGAGTCCCTCGTGAAGAACGGCGCCGGTGCGCGCGCCGATGAGCGCGAAGCGAACGGGAATGTCGCGGGGCGGCTTCGCCGGCTGGCCGGCTGTCGGCTCCGCGGCTTGTTTCAAGGTGAGGCTATAGCCGCCGGCGCTGTCGAAGTTTTCGGCGACCGTGATTTCGGGCGTACCGGGGTCCGAGTACCAGCGGCGGAATTGCGACAGGTCCTCGCCGCTGGCGGCTTCCATCGCCTTGACGAAGTCTTCGACGGTCGCCGCCTCGCCGTCATGGCGCGCGAAATAAAGATCGCAGGCGGCGCGGAACTTCTGCTCGCCGAGGATCGTTTTCAGCATACGGCATAATTCGGCGCCCTTCTCATAGACGGTCGCCGTGTAGAAATTGTCGATCGTGATGTAGCTTTCCGGGCGCACCGGGTGGGCGAGGGGGCCGGCGTCTTCGGGAAACTGCTGCAGCCACAAGCGGCGCACGTCCTTGATGCGCTGCACGGCCCTCGAGCGCATGTCGGCCGAAAACTCCTGATCGCGAAAAACCGTGAATCCTTCTTTCAGGCAAAGCTGGAACCAGTCGCGGCAGGTGACGCGATTGCCCGACCAGTTATGGAAATATTCATGCGCGACGATCCCCTCGATCGCCTCGTAATCCGCGTCGGTCGCGGTTTCCGGACTCGCAAGGACATAGGCCGAATTGAAGATGTTGAGGCCCTTATTCTCCATCGCGCCGAAATTGAAGTGATCGACGGCGACGATCATGAAAACGTCAAGGTCGTATTCTCTTCCGAACACCTCTTCGTCCCACGCCATGGCGCGTTTGAGCGCATCAAGCGTATAGTCGCATTTGTCGAGGTCTTTAGCCTGCACGAAGACCTTGAGGGCGACCCGCCGGCCTGAGCGCGTGACAAAAGCGTCTTCGGCCGCAACCAGATCGCCGCCGACGAGGGCGAAGAGATAAGAAGGCTTGGGATGGGGATCGCCCCACTGCGCGAAATGCCGGCCGCCGGGGAGATCGCCCTTCGCCAGCAGATTGCCGTTCGACAGCAGTACGGGATAACGCGCCTTGTCTGCCTCGATGCGCACGGAGTAACGCGCAAGGACGTCAGGCCGGTCGGGGAAAAAAGTGATGCGGCGGAAGCCTTCCGCTTCGCACTGCGTGCAGAACATGCCGTTCGATAGATAAAGCCCCGACAGCGCCGTGTTTTTCTCGGGGCAGACGGCGGTCTCGATGTCGAGCATGAAGTCGTGCGGCGGCCTTGGGATCGTCAGCGCCTTGTCGTCCTTTGAATAGGCGCCGGCGTCGAGGTCGTCCTCGTCGATCGCGATCCTCAGGAGTTCCAACGTCTCACCGTTCAGAACGAGCGGCGCGCCGGCGTCCGCGTGCGGCGCCCGGCGGATCGACAGCCGCGCCTTGACGATCGTGCGTTCTGGATCAAGCGTGAAGGAAAGGTCGACGTGATCGACGCGATAATCGGGTGGGCGGTAGTCGGCGAGAAAAGTCGGCTTCGGCTCGGCGCTGGCGCTCATGACGGTTCAATGACGGCGG
>CAZNXR010000376.1:0-2826 GCA_964576815.1 uncultured Caulobacterales bacterium
CAGCACATTGCCGACGCTCGCGCCGGCATGCGGTCTCAGCTCGGCGCGATCGCCCAGCGTTGCGCGCCATTGGCGATCGAAGGAGACGACGAGGCCGGGCTCGTTCCGGAGCTGATTGTCCCAGCCCGCCGGGTCGATGAAATCGAGCGCGCGATGGAGCGTCCTCTGCGTATCTTCGGCGAGCGAGGCGGGTCCGACGACGCCTGCGGCGACCCTCAGAAAGTCGGTTGCGCCCTTTCGCCTTTCGACGACAGACTGCGCTTCAAGGTACAGCCAGCCGGCATAGGGCCGCTGGTCGGGCAATGGCGCTGCGGCGCGGATGTTCTCCGGGGTGAAGATGCTCTGACCCGCGCCGACGCCGTAACGCACGGTCGCACCGTCGCCCGCCTTCAGTAAAAGCCGCGCAATGCGCTGGCCCCTTCCTTCGGCCGACACCCACTGGTGCTTGATCCCGCTTGTGTATCGTTCGTCTGATCCGCCGAACCAGTCGTTTTCGACAATGATCGAATAGACCGGCGGCGCAGGCTCCGCGGCGGCGGGAAAAGCGGTTGCGGAAAGGACCAAACAGGCGATGGCGGCGCGCATGGACTTCATTCCCTAGGCTTGCGCCAGATTTCTTTCGGCTTCGTGACCTGTCCGGTCCTTTACGTAGCCCAGTTGCCGCGTCCGTCGCCCACCGTTATTAGCCCCCCATCCTTCGCGATCGCAAAGACACCCCCATGGCCATTCTCATCGACAAGTCGACCCGCGTCATTTGCCAGGGCCTCACCGGCTCTCAGGGGACGTTCCACACCGAACAGGCTATCGCTTACGGCACGCGCATGACCGCTGGCGTCACCCCAGGCAAGGGTGGTTCGGTTTGGGAGGGGGGCGGCGCGGTGAAGGGAAAGACCCTTCCTGTCTGCGATACCGTCTCGGAAGCGAAAGCGAAGTTCGGCGCCGACGCCAGCGTGATTTATGTGCCGCCGCCCTTTGCTGCGGACTCGATCCTTGAAGCGATCGCCGCGGAAGTGCCCATTATCATCTGCATCACCGAGGGCATTCCGGTGCTCGACATGGTGAAAGTGAAACGCGCGCTCGACGGATCGCGGTCGCGCCTCGTCGGCCCCAATTGCCCGGGCGTCATCACGCCGGGTGAGTGCAAGATCGGCATCATGCCGGGTCACATTCACCGCGACGGCCATGTCGGCATTGTGTCGCGCTCCGGCACGCTGACCTATGAGGCTGTCCATCAAACGACCATGGCGGGGCTTGGCCAGTCGACCTGCGTCGGCATCGGCGGGGACCCGGTGAAGGGCACAGACTTCATCGACGTCCTCGAGATGTTCCTCGCTGATGACGACACCCATTCGATCATCATGATCGGGGAGATCGGCGGCTCGGCGGAGGCCGACGCGGCGGAGTTTCTTGCGAAGAACAGGGTCAAGAAGCCGACCGTTGGGTTCATCGCCGGGGTCACGGCGCCGCCGGGACGGCGGATGGGCCATGCCGGGGCGCTCGTTTCCGGCGCGAACGACACGGCTGCGGCAAAAATCGACGCCATGAAGCGGGGCGGCATCGCCGTCGCCCCGACGCCGGCCGCAATGGGCCGGACTCTCGTCGAAATCCTCAAGAAATGATCGATCGTGGGCGGCTGTTGCGCCCGCTGGCCATTGAATCGTAACGCGGCTGGCGTAAGTACAACTCGATCTTATCCCGCGGGTCCGGCTGCTGCAGGACGCGCACAAGCCGGATTTCATCAATGCCCAAAGACGGCGACCTCCCCCTGAGCGGGACTGCGACAACGGCCCCCACCGCCCCGCATGCGAGCTTTCCTTCCGGCGCCAGCGTCCGCTTCATGGAAGCGCACTATGCGCGCTATCTGCACGATCCGGCCTCGGTCGGCGACGACTGGCGGCGATTCTTCGAAGGCCTTGGCGAACCGTTGGCGCCGCAAGGACCAAGCTGGGCGCGCGCCGACTGGCCGCCGAAGCCAAACGGCGAACTGACCGCGGCGCTCGACGGCGACTGGCCGGTCGCAGAAAAAGCGATCTCGTCAAAGATTGAGGCGCGAAGGCCCGGCGCAGATGCGACGGTGCGGCGCGAGACGCGCGACTCCTTGAGCGCGCTGATGCTCATTCGCGCCTATCGCATCCGCGGGCACCTGATCGCCGATCTTGACCCGCTGAAGCAGACGAAACCGAAGCTTCATCCCGAGCTTGATCCGGCGACCTACGGCTTTTCCGACGCCGACATGGACCGGCCGATCTATATCGACAACGTCCTCGGCCTTGAATCCGCGACTCTGCGCGAAATCCTCGAAATTCTGAAGCGGACCTACTGCGGGACTTTCGCCGTCGAATTCATGCACATCTCCGATCCCGAGCAGAAATCGTGGATCCAGCAGCGCATCGAGGGCAAAGACAAGGAAATCCAGTTCACGCCGGAGGGAAAGCGCGCCATCCTTTTGAAACTCATCGAGGCCGAAGGCTTCGAGAACTATCTGCATACAAAGTATACCGGAACGAAGCGCTTCGGCCTCGACGGCGGCGAAGCGATGGTTCCGGCGCTCGAACAGATCATCAAGCGCGGCGGCGCGCTCGGCGTGAAGGAAATCGTCATCGGCATGCCGCATCGCGGCCGCCTCAATGTGCTCGCCGCCGTGATGGGTAAGCCTTACTTTCACATCTTCCATGAGTTTTCCGGCGGGTCGGTCACGCCCCAGGAGGTCGATGGCTCCGGCGACGTGAAGTACCATTTGGGCGCCTCGTCGGATCGCGCGTTCGACGGCAACAAGGTGCATCTGTCGCTGACGGCGAACCCGTCGCATCTCGAGGCGGTCGATCC
>CAZNXR010000377.1:0-2820 GCA_964576815.1 uncultured Caulobacterales bacterium
GGCGTCAGTCCGTGTTCGGACTTTTCGAAATTTTCGTATTGCTCGATGAAGGGGACGCCGGAGAGGCGTCCGTCGAGCTGATAGGTCCAGGCGTGATAAGGGCAGACGACCGAGCGCCCGCAATTGCCCTGATGACCATCGACGAGCCGGGCGGCGCGGTGCCGGCAGACATTGTGAAAGGCGCGGATCGCGCCGTCCTTGCCGCGCACCGCGAAGGCGGTCTCGCCGAACATCTTGAACGTCGCGTAATCGCCGAGCGCCGGAATATCGCTCTGGTGGCAGACAAGGTGCCACGCCGGCATGAACACGCTCTCCTGCTCCAGCGCCATGAAGTCCGGGTCGGAATAGGTCCAGGCCGGCAGGCTCCAGGAGGCGCTGTCGGCGACAAGCTTCGGGGCGGGGCGGACAGTGGTGGACATGAATTCTCCTTGGAGCGGAGCATAGGCGGTCCGCCGGCCGACGCCAATTCCGTTCCGCCGCCGCCGCCGCGAATGCGGCGAATTCAAGACGCGCCTTTGCGCCAATTCCGCCGGAATCGGGGTCGCACAATAATCACCCAAGTCGGGCTGGGGCGCACGACTGGAGGATTACATGAGGGCGTTACTGACGGCGGCGGCGGGCCTTTTCGCCGGACTTGCTGCGCTAAGCTTTGCCGGAACGGCTGCGGCTGACGATGACCGGCGCGACCGGTATCGTGACCGCGGCGACTATTACGACGACGATCGCGGCCGGGACTACGACCGGCGCCGCGACCGCGACTACTACCGTGACCGTGACCGCTATCGCGATAATGACCGCCGCCGCTATCGTGGCGGCAATTATGGCGACCGGCGCTCGTCGCGCTATCGGCAGCCCTATTGCCCATACGGCAGCTACTAGGGCGACCGGCGATCACGCCAAAAAGGCGCGTTGGCTGCGGTCATTGCGCCGCTCTAGCCTAAAGATCGCGCAGCATCTCGCGGGCGGCGTTGTGGCCTGGCCATCCGGTCACGCCGCCGCCCGGGTGCGTAGATGACCCGCACATGTAAAGGCCTGGCACGGGGCTGCGATAATCGCCGTGCCCGAGAACGGGCCGTGCGCTGAAGAGCTGGTCGAGCCCCAGCTGTCCGTGAAAGATATCGCCGCCGACGAGCGCGAGTTTTCTTTCCAGGTCGAGCGGGGTCAGCACGCTGCGCGCGATCACGCTTTCCCGGAAATTCGGCGCGAAGCGAGTCACCGTATCGATCACGGCGTCCGCGGCGGCCTCGCGCGCGTCATCCCAGCCTTTCCCTTCAGGAAGCGCGGGCGCGAAATACTGGCAGAACAGGCTCGCGACATGCGCGCCCTTCGGCGCAAGGCTGTCGTCATAGGCGCTCGGCATGTGCATCTCGATCGCCGGCGCGCGCGACCACCCGAGCCGGCGGGCGTCCGTATACGCTGTATCGATGTAGTCGAGCGAAGGCGCGATCAGCATCGAGGCGGAGTGATGCCTAGCGACGCCGGAAGCGGGAAGGGCGGTGAAATTCGGCGGCGCCGACAAAGCGACATTCATCCGCAACACGCCGGAGCCCGATTTCCACGCGCGCATACGCTGCACGAAATCGGCAGGAAGCGCGACTTCCGGGACAAGACCGCCGAAGAGAAGACGCGGGTGAATGTTGGAGGCGACCGCCCGCGCCGCGATCTTTTCGCCGTCCGCCAGCACGACGCCGCGCGCCGCGCCGCGTTCGAGAATGACTTCCGTGACCGGCGCATCGACGCGGATGTCGGCGCCGGCTTCGCGCGCGGCGCGCGCCATCGCTTGCGTGATGGCGCCCATGCCGCCGATCGCGTGACCCCAGGCGCCCTTGACCCCGTTCACTTCGCCGAAAACGTGGTGGAGAAGCACATAGGCCGAGCCCGGCGTATAGGGGCTGCCGTAATTACCGGTGATTGCATCGAAGCCGAGCGCGCCTTTGACGAGGTCGTTTTCGAACGTCGCATCGAGAATATCGCCCGCGGATTTCGCAAAGAAATCGAGAAGATCGCGCTGGCCTTCAAGGCCGAGCTTCCTGACATCATTGCCGAGCGCGGCGGCGGCTACGAGATCGCGCAGGCCCCCGCCCGCATTGGGCGGCGTCTTCCCCAGCATCGTGCGAAGGAGGTCGACGAGCCGGTCGAGCTTGTCGTTATAGGGATCGTAGGCGGCGGCGTCCTTCGCCGAGAGCGCCGCCAGCGCGGCGTGATTTTCCGCCTTGTCGCGCCCGAGCAGCAGATAGCGCCCGTCGGGCGCCGGCGCGAAATAGGCCATCGGCCGAATGACGATCTTCAGTCCGTGACGTGCAAGCGCCATCTCCGCAATGATCTTCGGCGAGAGCAGGCTGACGGCGTAGCTCGCGACGGAATTGCGAAAACCCGGGTGAAACTCTTCCGTCACCGCCGCGCCGCCGACGATCTCGCGCCGTTCAAGCACCAGCACCTTGCGCCCCGCGCGCGCCAGATAGAACGCGCAAACGAGGCCGTTGTGCCCGCCGCCGATGACGATGACGTCGTATGGTTCGTTCATGTGCTTCGCTGTCTTCGATCTCGTGGCGGCGCCTTTACGTCACCTCCCCGCAAGGGGAAGGCGAAGGGTGAGCAGGGGCTCGATTGCGCTAACGGCTGGAGAAGAGCGCGCCCTCAATCAACGATCTCGCCGCCTTTCATGACAACCTTGGCGCCCGTCATAGCCGAAATATCCGTCAGCGGATCGCCGTCGACCGCGATCATGTCGGCGTATCTGCCAGGCGCAATCGCGCCCACATCGCCGCGCCGGCCGAGCAGGTCCGCCGCGTCGATCGTCGCCGAGCGGATCGCCTGCAT
>CAZNXR010000378.1:0-1682 GCA_964576815.1 uncultured Caulobacterales bacterium
CGCAAAGAACGCCGTGCGCCGTCCGCCGCCCACCGGGGCAGCGACCGGGCTTAGTCTGCATGTTCCCGAACCGGAATGCCGGCCAGGCGACGCGCCGGATTTCAGCGACTTTCCGATCCCGCCTGCCGGCTCGATTGCGCGCCCGCCGGTCGATGTCGATCCGGAGTCGATCCACGACCTTGCTTATTCGATTATCCGGGTCATGAACCGCGACGGCGTCGCTGTTGGTCCGTGGGCGGTCGACTTGCCAGACGACGAGACGCTGCTAGAGGGCTTGCGCGATATGATGACCGTGCGCGCGTTCGACGCGCGCATGTTCATGGCGCAGCGGCAGGGCAAGACGTCTTTCTACATGCAGGCGCTCGGCGAGGAGGCAATCTCCTGCGCGTTCCGCAAGGCGATGTCGCCTGGCGATATGAACTTTCCGACCTATCGCCAACAAGGACTGCTGATCGCCGGGGATTATTCGATCCTCACCATGATGAACCAGATCTATTCGAACTCGGAAGATCCGCTGCGCGGCCGCCAGCTGCCGGTGATGTATTCGTCAAAAGAGCATGGCTTTTTCACCATTTCCGGCAATCTCGCGACCCAGTTCGTCCAGGCCGTGGGATGGGCGATGGCCTCGGCCATCAAGGGCGACACGAAGATCGCGGCGGGCTGGATCGGCGACGGCTCGACGGCGGAATCGGACTTCCATTCGGCAATGGTTTTCGCCTCAACCTATCGCGCGCCGGTGGTTCTGAACATCGTCAACAATCAGTGGGCGATCTCCACCTTTCAGGGCATCGCGCGCGGCAAGGCGGCGACGTTCGCCTCGCGCGGCCTCGGCTTCGGCATCCCGGCGCTCCGGGTCGACGGGAATGACTATCTGGCGGTCTACGCCGTCGCGCGATGGGCGATCGAGCGCGCGCGGTCGAACCTCGGGCCTACGCTAATCGAGTTCATCACTTATCGCGTCGGCCCGCATTCGACGTCCGATGATCCGTCAGGCTACAGACCGAAAGAGGAAAGCCTGCAATGGCCTTTGGGCGATCCCGTTGAGCGGTTGAAGAAGCACCTGATCGTCAAGGGCGTCTGGAGCGAGGAGCGCCACGTTCAGGCTCAGGCGCAGATCGAGAGCGAGATCCTGCAATTGCAGAAGGAAGCTGAAAAGAACGGCACGCTTCATTCGGGCGCGAAACCAAGCCCGCGCGAAATGTTTGAGGACGTCTACAAGGAAACGCCGCTGCATCTCGTTCGCCAGCGTCAGGAAGCGGGGATCTGATCATGGCGCGCATGACAATGATCGAGGCGATCCGCAGCGCGATGGACGTGATGATGGAGCGCGACCCGAACGTCGTCGTCTATGGCGAGGACGTCGGCTATTTCGGCGGCGTTTTTCGCTGCACGCACGGCTTGCAGAAGAAATACGGCGCGGCGCGCTGTTTTGACTCGCCAATCAATGAAAGCGGCATCATCGGCACCGCCATCGGCATGGCGGCCTACGGCCTGCGTCCATGCGTCGAGATTCAGTTCGCGGATTACATGTTCCCGGGATACGACCAGTTGACTCAGGAAGCCGCGCGCATTCGCTATCGCTCCAACGGCGATTTCACGGCGCCGATGACCGTCCGCATGCCGACGGGCGGCGGCATATTCGGCGGCCAGACCCATTCGCAGAGCCCGGAGGCTTTGTTCGC
>CAZNXR010000378.1:1692-2817 GCA_964576815.1 uncultured Caulobacterales bacterium
TTCACCCACGTCGCCGGGCTGAAGACGGTCATTCCCTCTAACCCATATGACGCCAAGGGGCTGCTGATTGCCTCCATAGAAGACGACGATCCGGTGATGTTCCTTGAGCCAAAACGGCTCTACAATGGGCCGTTCGACGGTCATCACGACCGGCCTGTGACGCCGTGGAAGAACCACCCCTTGGGTGAAGTGCCAGACGGCTATTACACCGTCCCGCTGGGCAAGGCCGCGATCCGCCGAGAGGGGTCGGCCGTCACAGTTCTCACTTACGGCACGATGGTGCACGTCGCGGAAGCGGCCGTCGCCGAGACCGGCGTTGACGCCGAGATCATTGACCTGCGGACGATCCTTCCGCTCGATCTTGAAACGGTTGAGGCTTCCGTCAAGAAAACGGGGCGCTGCGTTATCGTCAATGAAGCGACGAAAACCTGCGGCTTCGCCGCGGAATTGATGGCGGTCGTGCAGGAGGCGTGTTTCTTCCATCTGGAAGCGCCGATTGTGCGCGTGACGGGCTGGGACACGCCCTATCCGCATTCGCATGAATGGATTTATTTTCCGGGGCCGTCGCGCGTTGGCGCGGCGCTGCAATCCGTCATGGAGGCCGCATAATGGGCGTTCACGTCATCAAATTGCCCGACGTCGGCGAAGGCGTTGCGGAGGCTGAACTCGTCGAATGGCTCGTCGCCGAGGGCGCGGTCGTTCGTGAAGATCAGGTGCTTGCCGCTGTCATGACGGACAAGGCGACTGTGGAAATTCCCTCTCCGGTCGAAGGCAAGGTGCTCTGGCTCGGCGCGAAGATCGGCGAGACAGTGAATGTCGGCGCGCCGATCATCCGGTTGGAAGTGGATGGTCCGGGCAATGAGAAAGCCGGCGACGCGCCCGCCGCCGCGGAAAAGAAAGACGAGCCGGCGGTTGTCGAGTCGGCGAAAAATCCCGAGCCCGCGAAGAAGCTCGAAACAGTCAAAGAGCCGGAGGCGGCAAAGAGCGCTGAACCCAAAGTAGCGACGATGCGCCGTGCCGAGGCAAAGGCGGCGCCTGCCTTACCTAGTGGGGCGCCGCGGCCCGAGGGCGACGCGCCGCTTGCCGCGCCAGCGGTCAGGAAGCGCGCGCTTGATGCGGGCGTCG
>CAZNXR010000379.1:0-2805 GCA_964576815.1 uncultured Caulobacterales bacterium
ACGCATGCGCCGAAGCGATTTTCGGTTCGACGAAGGCGTCGAACGCGGCCCAGTACTGGTTCCGGATTTCGTCGCGCTCCATCATGATTTCGTGCAAGGCGCCCTTGATCGTCACCACTTCGATCAACGGCGATTGCCTTCCGAGCCATCGATGATCGCTTGAGCGGACGAGCTGGTCGTTTTCCGCCGATACGATCAGCACCGGAACCTTCAGCTTCGCGAAGCGGTCCTTGCGATGGAGATCGTCCATCGCTTCAGTTGCGGCCCTGATCCAGCCATAGGTCGGCTCGCGGATCGTCGCGTTCGGCGCGGCGGATTGCAGCTCCTGAAAACGCCGGTGACGGACCGGATCGGAGGTCAGCACGTTCCCCTCGAACGCCATCGAATATTCCTTCACGCCCGGAATGGCGTAGCGCGCAAGGCCGAGGCGGGAGGCCGCCTCGCCGAGAAGCCGCACGCCCATCCGTTTGTGCGGTTCGTCGAAGAGCGCGGTCATCGGCGCGCAAAGCACCGCGCAGCGCCAGGTCTCGTCGCCGTCCGCCAGCGACTGCAAGGCCGGCGCGCCGCCCATCGAGTGCGTCATGAGAACGTAGGGCCCGCCGAACCGCTTGCGGGCGATCTCATCCGTGAAGCGGCGAAGGTCAGACCGGAAGACGCCGAAATCGCGGATATGGCCCTTTTTGCGCACGGGGAGCAGGCGCTCCGACAACCCCTGCCCGCGCCAGTCCATCGTCGCGACCGAAAAGCCGCGGCGCCGAAGGTCTTCGACCACCTCGAAATATTTCTCGATGAACTCGGACCGGCCGGCCATCAGCACCGCCGTCGCGCGATGGTTGGTCGCCGGGAAGAGCGCGGCGCGGAGATATCCGCCGTCGGCGCCTTCAAAATCGATCGCCTCGGCGCCGTCCGGAACGGGGTTCGTCGGGATACGGATGAAATCGGCTATTGCGGACTCTCCAGGACTAGGCGCGCCATGACGCTCATGTCGCCGCTGATTTTGAGACGCCCTGAAAGGTAGGCGCTTTCAAGCGCGCGCCCGCCTTCAAAGATGCGCGCGAGCGTATCGGGCGCCGCGCGCCAGACGCAGGACGGGAAAGCGCCCGCAGGCGCGGCAGCGGAAATCGCGCAGGTCTGGCCGCGCCCGTCGATGTAGAAAGACGGCGCGCCCTCCGCGGCGATTTCGAGCACTGCGCCGAAACTCTTGCGGAAGGCGGCGGCCGCGGCTGCGATCATGGAATTCTCAGTCGTCACGATTTCGGCTTCACGAATTTCAGCGTCATCCGGTCGCTTTCCCCGACGGCGTCATATTTCGCGCGATCGAAGGCTGGGTCCTCCTGACCGGGCGACTCCGATGAACGACGGACCGGCGGCAGGGTCCAGACGCCGAAGGGATGATCCTTCGTATCGGCCGGATTGGCGTTGATTTCGGAAGCCTCGACGAAGTCGAAACCCGCTCCCTCAGCGAGCGCCTTTACCGCCGATGTCTTGACATAGCCTGTGGCGATATCGTCCGCAGCGTCTTCGTTCGCGCGATGTTCGACGACGCCGAGCACGCCGCCGGGTTTCAGCGCGCGAAAAAAGGCACTGAAATTGGCTTCGGCTTCGCCGGCGCTCATCCAGTTGTGAACATTTCGGAAGGTGAGGACGACGTCGGCGGTTCCTTCCGGCGCGATTTCCGACCCCGCGCCCAGCACGCTGACGCGAATGTCGCCGTAGAGCGCTGTGTCAGCATAAGCGTCCTTGAATTTCTGCACCGCCTCCGCAGCGCGCGGGCTTGATGCCGGATCGCGCTGCGCAGCGATGTAAGCGCCGCCGCCCGCCGCGAGATAGGGCGCCAGAATTTTCGTGTACCAGCCGCCGCCGGGCCAGATCTCGACGACCGTCATCTGCGGTTCAACGCCGAAGAAGGCGAGCGTTTCCTTCGGACGGCGCCAGGCGTCGCGCGCCTTTTCCTCCGCCGTCCGATGGTCGCCCGCAATGGCGGCGTCCAACATGGCGGCCGCCGACGGCTCTTCAACTGCGGGGGCGTCCTGATCGGAGCGGGCCTCACGCTCCGCGCAGCCGGCCGTGAGGGCGCAGACCGCAGCGGCGAACAATAGAAATCTCATCGCGCGTCCTCCATGGGCAATCTCTTTAGGGCTCTAGCATGGCTCGCCCCGGCGCCGAAAACCGCCCTACCGCCCTCTTGAACTCGTGATTTGCGCCCCTACCTCCCTTCCTGCCGGACGCCTTTCGAGGGTCCGGCGCGGCGCGGGGTCCGATCGCATTGCGGACCGCGCCGGCCACCCTTGCTTGTTCAAGAAGGAGACTGACCATGCGCAGCTATGACCTCACCCCCCTTTATCGGACGACTGTCGGCTTCGACCGGATGTTCGACCTGCTCGACGGGCTCTCGAAGTCCGAAACGGCGGGGTATCCGCCCTACAATATCGAACGCGTCGATGAAGACCGCTATCGCATCACGCTCGCCGTCGCCGGCTTCGCCGACCGCGACATCGAGATCGAGGTGCACGAAAACTCCCTGAAAGTGACCGGCCAGCGCCCCGAGAGCGATGAAGGCCGCACGTTTCTGCATCAGGGCATCGCCGGGCGCTCTTTCGAGCGTCGCTTCCAGCTCGCCGACCATGTGAAGATCGACGGCGCGAGCCTCGTCAACGGACTTCTCAACGTGGAACTTCGCCGCGAGATTCCGGAAGCGAAGAAGCCGCGCAAGATCGAGATCAATTCGAACGGCGCGCGCGTCGAAGTCCTGAAGGCTTCGAACGCCGCCTAGATCCTAGAGCTTAGGGCGATTGATAGGGATCG
>CAZNXR010000380.1:0-2803 GCA_964576815.1 uncultured Caulobacterales bacterium
GGACTGGTCAAAGACCCCGCTTTTCAGCGGCGAAAAACGCAAAACGCGCCGGGGAGGCGTTCCCCGGCGCGATCCTCAAAATCTAAACCCAAACAACTTCAAAGTCAAGAAATAATTAGGGTAACTATTTATGGTTAACGCGTGGGGCGGGGTTCACCCCGCCGAACCGAGGACGCGGCGGGGTGAACCCCGCCCTACGGCGCCGGCGTCAGGCGCAGCACTTTGCCGGTCGGCTCGCCGTCGCCTTCGGTCGTCACGTAAATCGCGCCGTCCGGGCCGACGCGCACGTCGCGCACCCGCTCGCCGACGAGATAGCGCTCCTCGCCCGCCTCGTTCATGCCGTCGAGATCGACGCGATGGAGCGCGCGCGTCGCCATCGCGCCGACGATGAGGTCGCCGTCCCAGTCGGCTGGGAAGAGGTCTCCGCGATAGACGGCGAGGCCCGAAGGGCCGATCGACGGCGTCCAGTGCTTGAAGGGCTGCTTCGTTCCGGAATATTCCGTATACGGCGTGATGCGCGCGCCCGAATAATCGACGCCGTAGCTCGCCAGCGGCCAGCCGTAATTCGCCCCCGCCTCGATGATGTTGATCTCGTCGCCGCCGCGCGGCCCGTGCTCATGCTCCCAGAGGACGCCGCGGCCGGCGTCGTAGGCGAGGCCCTGGCCGTTGCGGTGGCCCTTCGTCCACAATTCCTTGCGCTCGCCGTCGCCCAAAACCGGATTGCCGTCAGGGATCGAGCCGTCCTCGTTGAGGCGGATCACCGAACCGAAACTCGACGACATCACCTGCGCGCGCTCCTTGTAGCGCGAGCCCTCGCCGATCGTCGCATAAAGCTTGCCGTCGCCGCCCCAGACGAGGCGCGCGCCGTAATGGTGGCCGGTGTCCTTCTCGGGAACGGCGTCGTACAGCACGGTGAGACCCGAAAGCGCCGCGCCGTCAAAGGTCGCGCGCGCGATGCGGGTCGCATTCGCCGCACGCGTTCCATGCGCATAGGAGAGATAAAGCAGGCCGTTATTCGCAAAGTCCGGGTGCGGAAGAACGTCGAAGAGCCCGCCCTGGTTCCAGGAGAGCACGTCGGGGACGCCGGCGACCGGTTCGCCGGCGAGCGCGCCGTTGCGGATCACGCGCAGGCGTCCGGGGCGCTCCGTGACGAGGATCGTCCCGTCCGGCAGGAAGGCGATCGACCATGGATTGACGAGGCCCTCGGCGAGCGTCTCGACGTTAAGCGCCAGCGTGCCCTCCGGGGCGGGGTCGGCGAGCGTCGTCTGCAGCTTCGCATCGCCCCCGCCCTGTCCGGCGCCGCCCGGCCCAGAAGCGGGCGCCGCCGCCTCGGCGGAGGCCGTCCCATTCTTCGCCCCGCAACCGGAAACGAGCGTCAGGGCTGCAGCGGCGGCGATAAGGGCGATCCGGGACGGCGTCAGGCGAGCGCGCAGGGGCATGAAGTTCTCCATGGCGTTGAAGTCAGGGCTTGCGTAGACAGGGAGGGCGCGGCGCGTCAATCGCGGCGCGGCGGGATGAAGCAAGCAACGGGACAAGCGGCGGGGCTAAAGGCATGGCGTTCATCCGGATCGTGATCGGCTTTCTTGCGGCGCTCGCCGTCGGCTATCTTCTGTCGGCGTTCTTCCTGACCTTGCAGACGCTTTCCGCCTATTCGGGGTTTCAGGCGACGCCGCAAGTCATCGCCGACACCTTCGGCATGAACGTAACGGGCCTGGCGACCAGTTCCCCCTTCATCCCCATACTCGCGGTCTGCTTCGCGATCGCTTTCGGGATCGCCGCCGTCTTGAAACGCGTCCTGAAGCCGCTCGCTCCGGCCGCCTATGTGATCGCCGGGGCCGCGGCGCTGCCGGCGCTGTTCTACCTCGTCGAGAACGTCATGCTTGGCGGCGGGGTCGGCGCCTTTTTCGGCGCGCGCGATCCTGAGGACCTCGCCTTGCAGGCGCTCGCCGGCGCTGTCGGCGGGCTCATCTTCACGCTGATCGCCGTGCGCCGGCGCCGGTGAGCTTTCGCGCCCTCCGCCCATGGGGTAGAGGGGCGCGCACCATGACGGCCCTTCGCCCCAAAGAAATGAAGACCGCGCCGCGCATCGGCGTCGTCAGTCTCGGCTGCCCGAAGGCGCTCGTCGATTCCGAGCGCATCATGACGCGCCTCAAGGCCGAAGGCTACGAGATCGCGCCCGACTACAAGGGCGCGGACGCGGTGCTGGTCAACACCTGCGGGTTCCTCGACTCGGCCCGCGCCGAATCCCTCGACGCCATCGGCGAGGCGATCGCGGAGAACGGGCGCGTCATCGTGACGGGCTGCCTCGGCGCGGAAGAAGACGTCATTCGCGCGGCGCACCCCAAGGTGCTCGCGGTCACGGGCCCGCACCAGTATGAAGCGGTGATGGAGGCGGTGCACGGCGCGGCGCCCGCCCCGCACGATCCCTTGTTCGACCTCGTCCCGCCGCAGGGCGTCAAGCTGACGCCGCGCCATTACGCCTATCTGAAGATATCGGAGGGCTGCAACAACACCTGCTCCTTCTGCATCATCCCCTCGATGCGCGGAAAGCTGAAGAGCCGGCGCATCGACGCGGTGCTGAAAGAGGCGGAAAAACTCGCGGCGGCGGGGGTGAAGGAACTCCTCGTCATCTCGCAGGATACCTCCGCCTACGGAGCAGATCTCAAATACGAGACGCATTCATGGCGCGGCGCGGACTATGAGACGCGCTTTCTCGATCTCGCCAAGGGGTTGAAGAGCCTCGGCGTGTGGGCGCGGCTGCATTATGTTTATCCCTATCCGCATGTCGACAAGGTGATCCCGC
>CAZNXR010000381.1:0-2797 GCA_964576815.1 uncultured Caulobacterales bacterium
AACCTTCTGGTGATCGCCCATGTCAGCGAATCGGGCGGGCGCGCCATTATGAAAAAGGACCGCGGCGCAGGCGATGCGCCGGGCGAAGCGTGGACGGCGAAGCGCGTCACCGTGGATGACGTCCCGCTGTCGATCGACGAGATCGACCGCGGCGTCATCTTCGCGAACTGGAAGGACCCACGTGTTCTTTACGGCCTCTATCAGGGCGCGGCCGGCGGGCCGCCGGCGCACCGGACCGCGTTCCGCGGCGAGACGGTATGGGCGGAGCTTGACGCCGCGGCGAAGCGCTACCTGACGACCGGCGCCGGTTTTGAACTGACGAAGAAGGGCGCCGAAGTCAGCGCGATCTACGCCTGGTACGCCGATCCCTTTTTCGTGGACGAGGCGGCGCTGCGCGCGCATCTTGAACAATACATCACGCACGGCGCGCGCATCAATCTCGCGAAGACACCGGCCATCATCTACCGCGAATTCAACTATAAGCCGGACACCTATGTCGAGCGCATCGTCGATCAGACGCCCGCCTCGCCGCGACCGCAACAACAGCCGACTTTCCCGACCGGATCGTGATGCGCCGGCGACCAGCTCCACGGTCTTTGTGCTGACGTTTGACCCCGCCGGCGCCGGACGGACGCCGCCGAAAAGCGGGCCGGACCGCGGCGTGGAGCGGTTGCGTTTCGGGCGGCGCGTTCCGGGCTCTCGCGGTTGCGTATTCAGCGAAGGTTGGGGACTGATCCGCGACAGCGCTCATCTTCGAGATCGTCTTTATAGGGATTAACCATGTCGCATCCAATTCGTCGCCGCACGCTGGCCGCAATGGGCGCCCTGTTCGCGTCAGCAAGCCTCCCTTACGCCGCCAGCGCCGAGGGTCTCGAAAAGTTCGCGGCCCGGGCCGAGGCGAGTGCGATCGGCGTCGATTATGCGCCGCTCGACTCCTATATCGACGCGTTCGGCGACTCCGCCGGCAAAAGGGTGCGATTCAACTTCGCGGCGTCGAAGGACGAGGGAACGGACTTTCTTCGCCGATACGCAACGTTTCTCGCCAGGTTTTCCCCGGCCTCGCTCGCCGGCGACGATCAACTCGCTTTCTGGCTGAACTTGCAAAATACGCTCGTTCTTGCGCATCTCAGCGAACGTGGCGGGCGCGCGGACATGAAGAAAGATCGCGGCGACGGCAAGACGCCGGGAGCTGCGTGGACGGCGAAAGTTGTGACCGTCGACGGCGTGCAGCTCTCGATCGACGACATCGAACGCGGCGTCATTCTGGCGAACTGGAAGGATCCGCGCGTCCTTTACGGGCTTTATCAGGGATCGGCAGGGGGTCCTTCGGCGGCGCGCAAGGCGTTTCGCGGAATGACGGTCTGGTCGGATCTCGAGGCGGCGGGCGAACGCTTCCTGGAGTCATCGACAAATTTTCAAGTTACGAAGACGGCGGTGGAAGTCAGCGCTATTTTTGACTGGTATTCCGATGAACTGTTCGTCGGCGATGACGCCGCGCTGCGCGCGCATTTGTCGATTACCGTCCCCGATCGATTGCGCGTCAAGTTTGAGGCGACGCCGGTGATCTCCTATAAGGCGTTCAGCTATAAGCCGGACAATGTCGTTCAGCGCACCGTCCAGCGGCAGATCGAAGGCGGGCAGCCCACTTTCGGCACAGGCTCATAGCGCGAAGGCACCGATGCCGCTTCGGGCGTTACTCGTCGCCGCGGCGATGATATCGGCGCTGGCGCTCGCAGTCTTGCGCGCCCTGGCGCCCCACTTCACCATCGACCGGCCGCCGGAAGCGCAGCCGGTCGCAGCGGCCTTCGCGCTGACCGCCCTTGCAGGCGTCGCATTCGCCGCAATGGCCGCAGCGCTGATGCGCGCCCCGGTCGGGGGCCGGTTTTTCGCCGTTCTCGTCGCGCTTGGGTTTGTCTTGCGCGTCCTCTTCTTCGGCTCCCAGCCGATCCTTGAAGACGACTGGCGGCGTTACCTGTGGGAAGGCGCGGGCGTCGCCGCCGGCGTCAGCCCGTTCGATCATCCGCCTTCGGATGGTTTTCTTTTCGACGCTTTCGGCGAGCCGAAGGGACCTTCAGGCGACCCCGCGGTCGAAACGCTGCGCCGTCTAGGCGCGGCGCGGCCGGAATATCCCGAACTCGTCAATCATCCCTTTCTCACCAGCGTCTATCCGCCGCCGGCGCAAGGCGCCTTCGCGCTCGCCCATGTCATCGCGCCGTTTAACTTAGACGCGTGGCGCCTTGTGCTCTTGTTCGTCGAAGGCGGAACGCTGCTTCTGATGCTGCGCGCGCTAGCGGCCTTCGGCGCGCCGGCCTCCCTGTCGCTTCTTTACTGGCTCAATCCGCTGGTCATCGCGCAAACTTTTTCGGGCGCGCATATGGACGCGCTGATCGCAGGACCGCTGATCGCGGCATTCCTCGCCGCGCGCACGGGGCGGCCGGGGCTCGCCGGGGCGGCGCTCGGCCTCGCCGCCGGGCTCAAGCTATGGCCTGTCCTGCTCGCCCCGATCCTCGTTCGGCGGTTCCTCGCGGCGCCGGCGGCGCTCGCACGCGCTCTTGCGGCGCTGGCGGCGTCTTCGGTCCTGCTGCTTGCGCCGCTGATGCTCGCGGCCGGGGCGAGCGACAGCGGCCTTGCCGCCTATGCCTCGGAATGGCGGCGCGGCGCGTTCCTCTTTGTACTGATGGAAGGGATCGCCGCGCTCGCCGCCGTCGATCCGGGCGCGGTCGCCCGTTTTGCGGCGGCCGGAATGTGCGGCGCTGCGGCCCTCCTTCTCGCCGTCAGGCCCGATGCGGAGGCAAGG